>JAXHUK010000001.1:0-23732 GCA_034189725.1 Chloroflexota bacterium
CGTTCCCCGTGCCGCACCACTCATCGGGATGTTCATGTTCGGGAATCTGATGAGGGAGTGTGGAGTCGTGGAGCGATTGGCAGGAGCAGCTCAAAACGAGTTGATGAATATAGTCACGATCCTGTTGGGGATCACGGTTGGCTCTACCATGGTAGCGGACAACTTCTTCACCTTGAGCACGATAGCTGTCTTTGCTCTGGGTATTGTAGCATTTGTCACAGCGACTGCGGCGGGTGTGCTTCTGGGTAAGCTGATGAATATGATCTCCGGAGGGAAGATTAATCCGATGATTGGGGCTGCCGGGGTATCTGCGGTACCCATGGCGGCACGTGTGGTGCAGAAAATGGCATCCGACGAAGATCCCTCCAATTTCATCCTTATGCATGCGATGGGGCCCAACGTGGCTGGAGCTATCGGTGCGGCAGTGGCCGGTGGCGTGCTGCTTTCCCTGGTAAACTAAGCTGCATTTTCTGATATCGCCGCATCATATCCATTCTTTTTCTTCAAGCTTGGCATAACTGCAGAATTCCCCAAATTCGTGGATTGTGTAGCAAAGGTTTACAGGTGTCTTTGCGAGGAGCGAAGTGCTGGCACTAACGTAAAAATCCGTGATTTGATTGTTAGCACCCGTGAGTGGACCTTCAAACCTGCACTCACAGATTAAGCATTCTCAGGTCATCTTGACATGCCCTTCTTATATTGATAGAGTGACAACGCATAATTGCAGAACACTATCGATGCCAATGCCTCGTGAGTTCTCTCCTGATAGGTGATTGTATCATTGTCGTTGTGTGAACCCACGGATCCATTTTCGAAAAGAATAGAGGAATTGCATTCTCTGTGAGGTAGCTGCGATGACATCCCTGGACATTTGCTGGATGACTGCTACGGAGTTATCCAGAGCGATTAGTGAAAAAGAGCTTTCACCGGTGGATGTGGTTAAAGCCATTCTTGAACGCATAGAGGTCATAAATCCCAAGATAAATGCTTATGTGACAGTGAATGCTGATTTGGCCATCGAGGCGGCGAAGCAAGCTGAGGATGCTGTAATGAAAAACGAGGCCGTGGGGCCTCTTCACGGGGTGCCGGTTTCCATCAAGGACCTGATCTTTACCAAGGACATGCGCACTACTATGGGTAGCAGGTTGATGGAACATTTTATTCCTGAGGAAGATGCTGTCGCCGTTGCCCGTTTGAAAGAAGCTGGTGCTATTGTCCTGGGTAAGACTAACACATCGGAGTTTGGTTTAAAAACGCTGACTGATAACCTGGTCTTTGGTGTCACCCGCAATCCCTGGTGCCTGGAGAGGACCTGCGGCGGCTCCAGTGGTGGGGCGGCGGCCGCCGTGGCCAGCGGGCTAGGCCCGCTGGCAGTTGGAACAGATGGTGGGGGATCGATACGCATTCCTTCGAGCTGCTGTGGCGTTTTCGGTCTCAAACCACAGTTTGGTCGTATTCCCCGTTATCCGGCATTTCCCACTTCATCAATCCTGGTTCACGAGGGGACGATAACCCGAACAGTTGAAGACGCGGCTCTGATGCTCAATACTATAGTAGGCTACCATTGGGGTGATAGTTGCTCAGTGCCAGCCCCTTGTGGCAGCTTCGCTGACACACTGGGGGGAGGGGTAAAAGGGCTCAAGATAGCATGGAGCCCTGATCTGGAGTATGCTGCTGTGGATCCTGAGATCAGGGAAGTGTGTGAGCATGCGGCAAAGAAGTTCATTGATATGGGGGCGGAGGTGGAGAAGGCGACCCCTGGTTTAAGCAATCCACAGGTTTACATTGAGAGTATTTTTCGTGCTGATATGCTGGCAACACTTTCAGTCTTTGGCTCTGTGGATCAGATAGTTGATAAGCTTGACCCGCTCACAGCAAAAACGCTGCACCTGGCGAGCCAGATGAAGGCTAGCGATTATGCAAGGGCAATAATCGCCAGGCAAGAGCTTTCAAGTAAGATGGGCAAGTTTTTCCAAACCTATGACCTGCTATTGACCCCAACCCTTACCGAGCCTCCCCCATGTGTAGATTTTATAGAGCCACTGGGCTTTCTGGGCTGGATGTCTTTCACGAACCCTTTCAACTTTACTGGTCAGCCAGCGGCATCTATCCCTGCTGGATGGACTAAGGATGGCCTTCCTATTGGCCTGCAGATTGTAGGTAGAGCCTACGATGAAGCCACAGTTCTCCAAGCGGCGGCCGCCTTTGAGAAAGCTTCTCCCTGGAAACATGTAACACCACCACTGGATTAGCTCTGTTTGTTTGTTGTGGTACCGTAGCCTTTGGATTTCGTGCCTGTGTTGAAGTCGGCTGCCCCAGTCGTCTTAGGGAATGGGTGCTATGGTTATCTTCTTATTACCTTTGTAAGGTTCATCCCAGTACCTTTGTGGAGTTGTGAAGCGTAAGTATTTTTGCTATCATTTTCGCTAATGAACATTTACAGTGATTTCAGTTTGGGGCACTCAGTGGTATAATCATGGGAAAGTTGAAAGCTATATGCAGTGAAGATACAGGAGCACAATTCTCAGAGAATAACGTAGCGATGGATGACTGCATCTATAAATCAGAGGACGCAGAGGCTGACACACTGGCGGCTTGGGAAGTGCTGCAGGCGCGAGGTTGGGTAGCAGCGGCGGCTATTGAAGTAATGGCTGATGCGGTGGTGTTGATAGATAGTGACGGTAGAGCACGCTATGTTAATAAGTCCTTTGAGAGGTTGCTTGGCTACGAAGAAGGCGAAGTGGTTCTTTCTGCTTCTGCTAATTTGTCAGAGTACGTTAAATCCACGGATAGGGAGAAGTTTCAGGAAATTGTACAAAAAGCGACGCGTGGTGAGGGTATTGATTCCCTGGATTCGAGTGTTATGAGTAAAGGCGGGGATGAGATTCCCGTCAGCATTTCGATCTCAGTGATACAGGATGTTAAGGGTGACCCTGATATCGTAGTTGCTGTGATACGGGATGAAACTAAACGTAAGAGAGCAGAAGAACAGATTTTACTTGCCGAGGAACGATACAGGACTATTTTCGAGAACTCAGCTATTGCTATAACTGTGACTGATGATAAGGAAAGGATAATTTCCTGGAACAAGTTTGCCGAGGTTCTTATGGGCATGGATAGGGATGACCTCTATATGCGAAATGTGAGCACGCTCTATCCCGAAGAGGAATGGAAAATTATACGGGCCCATAATGTGAGACGAAGGGGCATGCAACATCACCTGGAGACCAGAATTATTCGAAAGGATGGAGAGACCATTGAGGTTGACCTCTCTCTGAGTGTGCTCAGAGGGACGGATGGAACGGTGGTTGGTTCTATCGGAATAATCGCAGACATCACTGAACGCAAGAGGGTGCAGGAGCAACTGCGATTGGCTGAGGCGGAATACAGGACTATTTTTGAGAACTCAGCCGTTGCCATCACAGTAACTGATGAGAACGAAAACATAGTTTCCTGGAACAAGCTAGCTGAAGTTCTTTTGGGTATGGATAAGAATGATTTGTATATGAAACCTGTCAAAGAACTCTATCCGAAAGCGGAATGGAGAACGATACGATCACATAATGTGAGACAAAAGGGTATGCAATATCACCTGGAGACCAGGATAATCAGAAAAGATCAGGAAGTCATTGATGTTGATCTATCCCTGAGCATGCTCGAAGGGGCAAATAACATAGTTGTCGGTTCAATCGGGATAATAACCGACATAACGGAGCGTAAGCGGGCAGAAGATGAGTTGCGGCGTCAGGAAGAGTATTACAGGGCACTCATCGAGAGTTCTTCTGATGGTATTATGATTGTGAATGCTGATGGCACGTTGCGCTATCAAAGTCCGTCCGTGTATCGCATGTTAGGGTATAGAGCAATCGACCAAATAGGGAAGAACGTGTTCAGATTTATTCACCCGGACGATATATCGAACGCAACTGAGGAGTTTGCCCGTTTGCTTAAAGATTCAAGTTATGTTTTACATACTGAGGGGCGCGTTCAACGTAAAGATGGCTCCTGGATTATCTTCGAGGCCATTGGTAGTAACCTTCTCGATAATCCTGTCGTGGGTGGTATCATCATGAATTTACGTGATATTACCGAGCGAAAGCAGATGGAAGAACAGCAAGAAATGCTGCAGCTAGCCTACAAGGAGCAGAACGATATCCTCAGCGAGCTATATATTGACATACAGGTAGCGAACAATACATTACAAGAGCGCAACAGGGAGATTGAGACGCTCTTTAATATCAGCGCCGCGGTGAGCCAAACACTCAATCTGGCAGACCTGCTGGACAAAGTGCTGGGAAAAGTATTGGAGGTGGTGGATATAAACGCTGGTGGGATATGGCTGCTTGATCAGAAAACGGATGAGTTGATTCTCAGGATACATCGTGGATTGTCTGCAGAGTTTGTAAAGATGATGGAGAGAGTAAAGATTGGGGAAGGCTTTACCGGTACGGCAGCGCGATTGCAAGAACCAGTGTTGGTGGAAGATGTATCCTTGGGTACCATAGGAGCTAATGAGGTGGCAAAGAGCGAGGGGATTAGATCCCTGGCTGCTATACCGATTATGGTGAGAGATAGGGTCCTAGGGGTACTAAGTGTTGGTAGCCCTGTTTCTCGGGAATTTTTTGATCGCGAGGTTCAGTTACTGAGTACTGTTGTTACTCAAATAGGAGTGGCAATCGAGAATGCGCAACTCTACGAGCGTGCCTGGGAGCTCGCTTTCGTCGATGGATTGACCGGTCTTTACAACCGCCGTTATCTTATGGAGCAACTGGAGAGAGAGTTTGCACGTGCTCAAAGGGATGACAGCGCTCTCTCTCTGATAATGATGGATATGGATGGATTGAAGGTTATAAACGATAACTATGGCCATCAGGAAGGTGACGTTTACCTGAGGGAGCTGGGGAGGATTATTAAAACAAACACGCGTGTTTCAGATGTTGCGGCCCGGTGGGGTGGGGACGAGTTTATGCTGCTGGCAACAGGATTGAGTAAAGAGGATGTGCTCACAGTTAGCGAGAGGATCAGGGTTCAAGCAGAGCGATGCAGGCTGAAGATAGCAGGCAAAAAAGTATCTATGAGCGTTAGTATCGGGGTAGTGTCATATCCGACCGATGTTTCTGATGTTACAGGGTTTCTTCAAAGGGCAGATGAGGCAATGTACTGTGCGAAGAGAAGCGGTAAAAATCGTGTCTGTGTCTATTAACACCTTGAGGGGAATTCACCTGCGTGGATATTGATGGGCTTTTGCGTCGGATGGTGGATGAAGGTGCATCGGATTTGCACCTGAGGGTGCCCAGTCGCCCTGTTATGCGCATTGATGGTGTCCTCAGGCAAATGGAGGACTATAGTGCGGTTGCCCCGGATGATGTGAGTCGGGCGCTCGCTCATATCGCCAGCGAGACACAGAGAGAGAAGTTCTACGATGAGTTAGAACTGGATATGGCGTACAGTATTTCGGGGCTGTCTCGTTTCAGGGTAAATGCATTCTTTCAGCGTGGGACTATTAGTCTCGCCATCCGGCAGGTGGCACTCAAAGTACCCACCTTGGATGAAATGGGACTGCCTGCAATATGTAAGTCCCTTGCTCTTAAAACAAAGGGCCTGGTACTGGTAACTGGCCCAACGGGAACTGGTAAATCCACCACCCTTGCTGGTATGATTAGCCACTTGAATAAGAACGACCGACGAAATGTGATTACCATTGAAGATCCGATTGAGTTCATTCATCCGAATGACAAGTGTATTATCGCCCAGAGAGACCTTGGTGACGACACCAGGTCGTTTGCTGGTGCATTACGTCGTGCACTTCGGCAAGACCCTGATGTGATACTTGTCGGTGAGATGCGCGATTTAGATACGATTTCAACGGCAATGACTGCTGCGGAGACGGGGCATCTGGTACTGAGTACGTTACACACCGCGAGTGCACCGCAGACTGTCGATCGTATAATCGATGTGTTTCCTGCGCATCAACAACATCAAATCCGTTTTCAATTATCTCTGGTGCTTGAGGGGGTGCTCTCGCAGCAGCTTTTGCCGCGAGCTGGGGGCAAGGGGCGAGTAGCTGCGTTCGAGATAATGGTTGGTACTGATGCGGTGCGCAATCTTATCAGAGAGGGCAGGACTGACCAGCTTCCGACGTATTTGCAGACGGGTAGGCAAAGTGGCATGCAGACCATGGACCAGGCGTTAACGGACCTGGTTAAAAGTGGTGCGATCATTACGGAGGAGGCTGTGAAAAGAAGCAGCAAGCCTTCTGAGATGCGTCACCTTAGTAATTAGTGTAGTTCCTCGTTCCTTCACCTGGTTGCGTTAGACCACCTCGTTTTTACCTCCACCTGACAGGGAATGTTTTTGCTTCACCCTCAAGTTGACCACACGAGCGGAGATAGATTATAATTCACTAGGGCATTTGTTTTTTGGGGGACACCCCGAGAAACTTTATAGCCTTGAGCTTGGTCCCCCCCTGATTATTGAATGCTGGTGGGCTCGTGGGCGGTTAGCTCAGTGGTTAGAGCGCTTGCTTCACACGCAAGAAGTCACAGGTTCAAATCCTGTACCGCCCACCATATCACACGAGTCGTGCCTGCCTCACGCTTCCCCGGCTATTGGAACCTAGGTGAGTATAGCAGATTGGTTCTCCTGGAACGGGTGCGTTCGCAATACCAGTGAGAACAGAAACGGGTAGTTCTCTTTGAGGTGCTCGGCATAGCTCACCCACTCACTGGTGAGATGGTCATACAGCCTCTTGATATCACCAGCGATGTGCTCCAGGTCTGTGGCTGGCAGTTCGCTTATTGATGCTCTCGCCTCAAGTTCCTCGTCGAGATGGGTTGTCGCCCATAGCAGGTCGGTAAAACGATCGTGCTCAAGGATATTGGGATTTGCCAGCAAGGAGAGAAGGAATCCCCGTTTCTGGTTGAGAAACTCCCGGAGCTCCCCGATGTTTACAGCGCGGTAATCCAGGTCAATATCGAGTTTGTGGGCGTACGCGGCAGCCTTGTGGAAATCCTTTTTCGTCCACGAAGCAGTAATATTGAGGTTCTGGGAGATTTCAGCTCGATTATTGGTATGCTGCAGGATGTCTCGAAGCAGATGATTGCCAACCTCGATGAAAAAAGCTCCAACTACCATATTCAGTTTTTTTAACTTGGAGTGTTTCTCCCGATTGGCGAGTAAACGCTCCAGGATTATCACTACCAGTAAGACCTCGATGGGCAGAAAGGCGAGGTCTCCGACCATGTAGATAAAGATATGATGAATATCATGGAATATGAGGTAGTGGATGAAATAGGTGATTGCCGAGAGTGCGATAAACGCGATCGCTACATAAAATACGAAAGAGAAACGCTTTACTGTGTTCATTGCTTATTCCTGAATAGATCTTACTTCTGTTTGTCCTGAGTCCTTTGATAAGCTCAGGACAGGCCTGTTGAAGGGCCGTTCATGGTGAGCTTGTCGAACCATGAACGTTGCTCATCACTTCTACGTTCCTGATTCGATGGGGGATAACCACCCTTGAGCGCTTGCTTCACACGCAAAACTGAAATATCAGGGAGGCGTTACCGGATTTTACTTTGCTATGTGGTCGAGCCTGGTATCGTACGCCTGTATGGCTTTCTCTACTTCTGGCACTATTTTAGAAGTGTTTCCGAACTCCTGTTCCCAGTATTCGTTTTCCACCACAGCCTTGAAGCGGTCGAACCCCTTCTTTATCATCTTGGTTGTTATCGCTAACCTGGTGCCGCCGAGAAGGAGACAGAGATCAACACGGTCTGCTGTTCTGTTGGAAAGCGTTAGCTGGAGGACGCTACCTTTAAGGTGTGGAAATGTATCTCGATTCCATTTGTTGAGTTCAGCTCGCAATGTCTCTTCGTGAAGTGATGAGGCTAATCTCTGAGGTACCTGCACCAATAGATAGGAGAGCATTATAGACTCTTTGTTCACTTCGGCGAGTGGACATGACAACGCGCTTTCCAGTATATTTGCGATGCTGCCGAAGATCTCCATGCTACGGCCTACTGCCATACAGGGGACAAAGACGGATATGCCCATTGAGCGGCTCATCTTAGCCAGGTACCCCGGGTCTGCCTGGTTTGGACTTCCGTTGGTGATGGCACCTGTCAACATTGCTTCCAGATATGATAGGATAGCTTCTCTCGCTATCTCTTCCCCCTTGCTGCCGACGCCCCTGGTTTTCGTTATCCGATCCTGGTCTACCAGCAGGATCATATCTGCGATTGTGTCGTGATTGCCTTTTATAAGACGGGATAGGGAGCAGTAGGCATTGAAGTGTGCACCATCGGGCTCATCTGCCGCAGGCATGAGGGCGGTGACCAGGTTTCTGCTGTGGGGATTGATAGACTTGATACACTGAAGCACGTGAGGGCTGGCACCACTTCCAGTTCCGCCACCCAGTGCTGATAGCAGGAAGACAGTTTGTGTTGTCGTTGCGGATGTGATGCCAGAACGCCGTAGATAATCATTCAAGGAGGGGTCATTGCTTGCGAGATGCTCGCCCAGCCCAAAGTAGCCTATCTGCTTACCGGTCGATGTGTGAAAGACATGCAACGATGGTGGAGGTGACATGTATTTCTTCATCGAATTCTTATTACTGTGGTGTATATCTAAAGATTCCTCAGCATCACCGGCAGAGTTGATCATGAGATGGGCGGTTCCTTTCATAGACCTGCCCCATGATCGGTAGAAATCATCTATGAGTCTGCAACCCTGGTCTCCGATTCCCAGGAATATCTTTTCCTTTGGAAATGTGACATGTCGTTCCTCTTCAGCAAGGCTTTTCAGGAGGAGGCCAAGCTCTGCCTCATAGTCGATAAGTGGCAGGCCGCAGTCACAACAACTCTCTGCGCCTTGCGGATTCTGATGATTGTTCGGGCAACAGACGATGCCGTTTTCAGAGTATGAAGGTATCATCTATGCTAGCCCCGTTTTGATGGTGAGGGAGGACTCGATACTTTGTGCTATAGCGTCTATGAAGTCTGCGGCATCGGTCACTTCCTGCTCTTCTGATGGGGAGGGTGACTCCTGCATCGACTCGATGGTGATTTTCCGCTCCAGTAGAGATGATAGGGTAACCAAACGTGGCCGGGTGTCCTCGATCTTCTCGGTTTCGCCCAACTGCTGCCATAATGGTAGCAGTTTGTACCATCCGACGAATAAGAAGATGTACCGCAGGTCTTGCCAACTAAGCTGTTGCGAATCATCGAAAACCAGGTCTCCCCACTTCTCGTCGGTGGGAAACTCGCTTTGTAACGAAGTGCCAATGCTCCGCATGGTGTCTATCACTCCCTGTAATACTGAGACTGCGTCGCGAGACGTGCCTGTTTCGATAAGTGTCTGTACCTGATCTGTAACAGCCAGGTCTGCGTTTGCAGAAAGAGCACTGGTGATTTCAGCGACTCTGGAGAGGGAGGCATCAACCGCATCCCAATCTTCGATTGTGAGGTCACGTATGATTTGTAGCAGGGTCGCTACGCTCTCCCATATATCGGAAGCGGTGTTCCAGAGGAATGCCTGGTAGCTGTCCTTCCGTTGCTGCAGTTCGGTTTCCTTTCGCAGTATTTCAAGGTTGTCATTCAGAAACCGACAAAGACTGACGGCGGTATTGGCTTTGGGCAAGAGCAGCTGGGTTACTGTGTATTCATTATCTTCATCAGCCCATTCTACGATGAGGGTATTGGCTGATTTGTTGATCTCGGCTGAGGATATCGAGGAGAGGTCCAGGGAAAATGCCTGATTGGGAGATGTGAACAGTCCGCTCTTATTCTCGAATATCAGTCGCCTGTTGGTGAGCATTAGTTTGCCCTTGCCTATATCCTCATATTGCACGTGCTTTATCTGGACAAGAAGTTTTTCTTCGTCGGTATTGTACAGAATCTTATCGGTGTTGTTGCTCACTTTAGCGGCTCACTTTGCCCTGTTCTCCTGGAAGGTATACGTCTGAGCGTTCCTAATTTGAGATCGGCTATGACATCGTCTGGATTCTGGGTGATATACATTTTGAGATATTCCAGTGCATACTTGGGTTTTACGGGGAGTTCCGAACCCATAAGCCCCATATTTGTTCTCAGTTTCTCCTGGATCATGAACTCGATGTTCGGATAATTAATAAGGAACTCTCTGGTCTGATTATACTGTTTAAGTACGCTTGCCTGACGCTCGATAGCTTGTACGGCCTTGTTGATGATGCAAAACCGGCTGCTCAAGGTACTTTCAGTCTGGATAGATTCAATGGACCCTAAGAGTTGGAGTACTTCGCCGGAGGCGTGGCTATTTTTCCCCCAATTATATTTCGCGGGGCACATTCTGTCGTTTTCTGCCTCAATGGTGCGGATGCGATTTTTAAGCTCACTAACTGTATTTGTAGCCATGTCGGCGAGCTTGCGGCTGTGCTCAACTATGTTGATCATGTCGGCGAGGGTTCGCGAGCCCTGCACCGACTGGGCCATTGTCTTCAATTCTTCCACGGTGTTGTGGTATTTGGTTAGTGAATCGGGGTCTCCGATGGATTCAAATATTGGGATCAGGAGGGTTGTTATGACCGCTTTGAAGTCATTAGCCATCGTAGTGACTTTTGTAGCGAGTTCGACTATGGGACTCTCGATCCTCCCATCGATGATTTTCAGGTCTTCGGAGATTGTCCGTGCGGCCTCTTCGAAGCGTTTTTGCTCAAGAAAGCCGTGGCCGATATCGATGGTGGTGAGCGAGAACTCGGAGTCGATTTCGTCTTTAATTGTGCTCGCCAGCATATCTCCGACCGAGACAAGATTGGTGGCGAGTTCTTTGAATGCGTTGTTTAGCTGTGCCTGCTCTTCGATAATTGATTCAAAATCGTTTTTTGCTGATTGAGGTGGCAGCGTTTGGGTCATGTTTTTGATGGTGGGTATCCCCAGGGCGAGGGCTTCTTTCACTGTTGTCTTATAGCTGCGTCGGGAATCATCGAGATGTTCGAGTAATTTGGTCTTGAGCTGTAATTGTATGGTTGGAAGCTGCGCTAACATATCGGAGAATTCAAGGCAACTCGACTCCAGGCTTTGGAGTGCCACGGCGCTTGCACTATCAAGTGTTCCTGATACCTTTTCTTCATATTGCTCTATGGCAGCTCGTTCGTCGCTGAATTCTTTGCTACTACAGACTAAGGATGCTTGTTTGATATATTTCTTTGTTTTATCCAGGAGATCAAAAAGCTCAATCGAGAGACGGGTGAGTTCGTTTCTCAGCTTTACTTTAAGGTCGCGTTTACAAAACCAACTCTCTATGATGAATCCCAGAGTACCCAGGATTATCATAGCGACTGTGAGCGTGATGACGTTGATCCAGTTATCGAATCCTGTGTAATATCCGAGCGGATTTTGCAGCAGTTGCAATGGTACCAAAAACACTAACTCGATACTTAATAGCGAAAGCAACGGCACCAGGCTGCGAAGCACGATTCTATTCTCGCGTATCCGTTTTGACAGATTGAGTAGTGTCGGAATTGCAACGATGGCTGCTGTCAATGCTAGAATCAGGACTATTCCACTCCATTTTTTGATGAAGTATATAGAGAAACCTGAGAAACTGCTGAAATCGCTATTTAGCTGGCCGCTAAATGCGGCCTGGAGCGAGTTAAGGTCGAGACGATTCAGAACGGGCTGCCGGGCGTAGTCTACGGCGAGATATATAGGGACAGGCTCGCCCGAAGCGAGAGGGGTTTCAATCAGGAATAGAAAGGGCATATAGAAAATGAGGAATGTCAGTAGTCCCCATTCTCCACTGGCGGCAGAACCTTTTAAGCGAAGTAACGTGATACCTCCGAGTAGGGGTAATGAGAGGACAAAGTAGGGAGTGAGCATGAGCGCTCCGGCTGCTGCTCCTGCAGCAGCCCCCAGGGCTGCGCCCGGCATTTTACTCAAGCCCAATGGAAGGATAAATGCTATCAATATCAGGATACCCATGATCCATATTGTTGTTCCCAGTTGATACGAATAAGCGGGAGCGGCGATAAGCAGGAGTAAAGAGAGGGCTACTGCCGGCCAGCGATATGCAACTATTGCGGGGATAAAAGCAAGGAATATCGCTATCGCTAGTGGGTAAAAGGGCAGCATATAGTAGACGAGTAAAGAGGTAATGAGAAAAATGAACGAGGTTGCTACCTTGCCTAGCATGGTTCGGAATGCATCTTCATTGCTTTCGAACAAACATCTATACTGCAGTAGCCCTTGCTCCGTTGGTCGCTCTTCTGCTTGCAGGTGCGGTAATGTAGTTTCCATATTCGGTCATCTACCAATGCAGGTGGCATAATGGCGTTAAGAATCAAGTTACGGTGTAGCTTTAATAATAGCTGAAGAGTTCCTCGGGGACTCTCCGTTTACGTTTGTGTAAATGCCGTGCTCCAGAAGGAATGAATGTGATAGCGTTCTATCATCCGGGGTCGTTTGGTCGTATATTTGTTTCATCTCCTGGAAGCATTCAAGGCACCCTGGTTCAGCCTTAGCCGCGATCACCATGAATCTCACTGTCCAGGGATCGGTAGAATCTATCTCACGTATGGCGATGCTTCTTGAAGCATCTTCCTTCACATAGCCAGATAAGGTAGCCCGTACGTCGGCAGCCAGGTCGTGGTCCCAAATACCACGCGGTGACACTACCGCAAACCAGATATAGTCTGTCTTATACTCCTGTGTCAGTCCCATTACTCCGGGGACTCTGAATATGCCGAGTACACTTGCCAGGTATTCTTTGAGGTGATCCTTGTCTATGATGTCCCTGAGAATAGTTTCGTGGGACAACGAGGCCTCGTCTTCCATCAGAATCCTCTGCATGAGTCTCAGTTGTACATCCTCGGTCAATTCGGCAGTACGATCGTAGAATCCCTTGTCTCTTACCATCTCGTTCATTTTTTCGTAGTGCTCGTTGGCCATTTCTGTTATGGAAGCGAGGAGCTTGCGATAGTCTGAGTTGACCTCGAATCGCCTCTCAATGCTGGAATACTCCGTCATTTTCTCCTGAACTTTAGTTAGCTCATCGCTTAACAGTGATAGTTCCTCATTGATAGCTGTTAAGGCATGATCCAGCTTCTTTGCTTTTTCCTCCCAGAGCTTTTTCTTATTGCCGAAGATAAATTTGAGCTTTACTTCCTGTGCTTCCTTGATAGCGCGGTTTCTCTCAACCTGTTTCGCCTTTTGACTGAGTTCCAGATTGTTGAGAGTAGACGTGTGTCGTGCAATCTCTTCCTCCAACACTCTTCGCACCCGGCGGCAGTTGACGAGAAGTGAATCTACCCCCTTGAGCTGTGTGACCGAAGGAGTGAACATGGAGGATAGTAGTGAGAACAGGACCACTAACTCCGGATTTATGATCCGTTCCACCTTTGTTAGTGCGAGTTGCTGCTCCTCACTACGTTCACTCTTCAGGAGTTGTTTCTGCAGCTTATCGGAAAGTTTCTTGGTTTCGAGGTAGAGTCTCAGGCTGACCAGATAGTCACGTATCATAGATGCGAGATCAAGCACGTCACTGACCAGTTGCCCTTCTTTGGCGGTTAGTTGCTGTGCGCTGGGCAAACTGTCCCTCAGGTTATCAAGGATATCATCTACTTTGTCGAGGAATTCATTATAGTTCTTGGAGATACAACTTGCGAGGTTGATAATCATGGATGACTGTTCACGGATCAGTGCCTCCATCGTCCCCTCGGTCGCTCCCAAGCCTATTGCCATCACCGGCTGTTTTAGTTCATCAACCTGTGCTTTAATCGAGTCATCTACTCCCTTGAGGTGCATTATGTAGTCTGCTTCTAAGGAACGGTCAGCATTGATCAGGTTGTTCACTGCTTCATCGAAGTTCTCAGCGCTGAAGCTGCCCTTCTCGATTAATATCTGGCGGTAGACCTCCCTCAGGTCTTGATAGCAGATGTTGAGTATTTTACTGACACCGCCAACTTCTGTTGGATGTGTTCCTCCGTAAACTTCTTTCTTCTCCCGCCTGAGAGCCCGGATTTTATCCAGTTTTTCCAGGTATATTCTGGTGAGTTCGATGAATTCGGTAACGGGGTAGCTGACCTTGATTGTGGAAAGGACATGGAGCCATTTACCGTCCATATCGAGATTGGCTCCTATGTTGCTCAGAAGGTCTGCCAAATCGAAGTTAAGGGAGTTCATCAGTATGTCAACGACAGCGTCGTCGATGAGAAGTTTGGCATCTATCAAATTGGCAGTCTTGCTGTATGCTGGCCCAAGGGGCATAACGAGAAAGCCACTGAATGGGTTTTCGTAGGTGCTGCCGAATCTTTCGATTATATTAGCATTGTTCTGCTTGTCGATTAGCAGGCCGTTCTCGGTAATAGCGCTATATGCCGATGTTCCCTTTGCTGGGGGGTCATCACCGGTGCACGGCAGCACACATAGACCGATTATAGGCACGCCGCTACCGACTTTCCTCCGTAAATGCCTGGTGAAGTCCATTACCATGCCGCTTCCACTACCACCGCCCAGACCATAGATGACGAAGATCACTGGCTGGATTGTGGACGTGAAAACATGCTCCTTAAAGCCGTCCATATAGTTGTCCAATAATCTCAGGTGGTGGTAATTGAGCCCGTATATGGCTTTCGAAAGGGCTCTCCTGCGGCCTACGCCACCAGCTAACGGCGGTATATCGGTTGATGAACCCAGCCAGGGTTGATAGTTTTCGGGAACGGTAACGCCTTCCCGGCTGAGATACTCCGGGTATTTGTTTATGAAGTCGAACATACTTTCTGGTGTTGGGAATTTTACCGATTTGGCGGTTACCGAAATTTTATCCGAAGGAATGCCTTGTTCTCTTAGTTCTTCTGAAAGGTCTTTTGCTGAAACCTCCAGGCTTTGGATGTCATGATCTGCCACGTCGATAGCCAGGCATGACATGCGAAAGCCTTCTTTCTTGAGCAGGGGTATAAGCCCCTTGCGGTTGTTGATGAATGATTCTACTATGTTTACACCGGCACCGCCCAGTCCTACGAGTTGTATGGCTGAATTGTAGCTTCTTACATGGCTCATAGGGTCACCTCCCGCTGATTCTGTCGATTTGTTCTTTTACGTGCTCGATGTCTCTCGCAAGTTGTTTATCGATTTTTGTGGCCTTGACTGAGAGGACATCCAGTCTCCCTGCTTCTTCATCGACCTGATGACGAATGAAGCTCACACTGGCTCTGGCCCGAAGGAAAAGTGCTATCAAGGCGATCGCAATGATTGCCAGCACGACAATAATAATTATATAGGGTAGGGATGAGCTTTCTGATATTGGAGTGGGTAAACCTGAAGAGGTACTGGGTATAGTATTCAACAAATTAATAGCGTTTTGGACATATCCCTGGTTGCTGAGGTTTTCCGCCTGGTCTATAACACTATGCGCAAATGAAGCATATTTGGCTTCGGTTGTGGTTGTCTGCAGAAGGTTGTTCTTTTCGGTAAGTATTTGCTGATAGGTATCGATCGCCTGATCTTTGACCTGTATGGTAACATCATCCAGCGTCTCTGTCCCAAGATATAGCTTCACCAGTGAGGCTTCTTTGATAAAATGCAGGTAGTCACCGTTGGGTAGCTGTTCTGAGGTGTAGTCTGAGGGTATGGCTCCGGTCAATTTGAACTGAGCAATCCCTTTAACGATATCGAAATCTATGGAAGATTGGCCTGGTTGAAATGTTTCTGTGTCTACTCCAGGATAATCGTTTTCCAGACTCCAGTATGCAGCCTGCACCTTCTCCAACGGAGTAGAAAGGGTCAACGTAGTGTTGGCGAGGTCGACTGAAACATTAACGTCGAGTGATATTACGTAGGTAGCACCAGCCATCAGCGTACCATTGGTCATGTCGCTGCCATCGATGTTCTTAACCGTATAGGATTCTATGATGGCCAGTGAGGGAGTCTGGGCATAGGTTGTAGCTGGCCCCAGGATCATTGTTGAGATTAAAAAGAGAATTAATAGTGCGAGGATACGCGTTCGTCTCATTATTGAAACTCCTTTACCCTGTATGTTTGATAACAAGCTTTTTCTTTTGGAAACGTTGATGGCTGTTTTCCCATAGCCACAATTCTCTTCAGAGGCACGACTATCGTCAGGGGATTAACTGATACGCTCACGTTTGTATCTCTTTTAGCAGGAGAGCTTAGCTGGTTTGAATATAGCATTGCTCCATATCACTGTCAACAGTTCTTTCGTCTCGTTCACTTTGGTTCTGATAGTCCTGCTACGTATGGGTACTCGCATCGCTTGTTGATGTAGCTTTGCTTGCAGGAGTATGTTTTTGATTATCTAACCAGAACATTGTTTTACCCAGTCTGCGTGCGAGGCTAATTCTGAAAAAGCCTTAGTCCGTACCTACAGGTTAGCAAGGACTAAAAGCCATTTACATTCTAGCTTTAAGTCCGCTGTTTTAATATTATACGGACTGTAATAGATTTACCACTTTTATCGAACTTTGTCAATCCTATTATTATTCTTTATGCCGTATTTCACTACACTTGTTCGGAAGCAATCTGCTGTATCGAAACTGCTGAACGTGGTTTCCTGCAAAAAGGTTATTGTATTCTTGCAAGGGCAGCATGGCAGTCGAACACTTACCACAGGGATTATTTCGTTGCCATTTTTAAAACTATATCTCGCTGGAATGAGTGTTTCATTCTCAGCGGTGTGTGTTTCCTGTTTTGGGGGGGACAGGTTCGGTAGCCTGAGTTACAACTACTATTCTTTGAATCGATTCGTTATCGGCAACCTTCTGTCCCGCCCGAATGCTCTGGGTGTAATTTTGATCCCCGGTGGTGACTGGCGACGTTTGTACTCGCTTGAGTCGACCAATCGAACTACTAGTCTGACGTCATGTTCATCGAATCCCATGGCGATAATATTCTCAATGCTCTTGTCCTCCTCAACGTACGCAGTGAGGATAGGATCGAGCAGATCGTATGCCGGCAAGGCGTCGGTATCCTTCTGCCCCGGCTTTAACTCGGCTGATGGTTCCTTCTCCATGATTGTGGCAGGGATACGCTTCACACCTGCCAGTGCATTTCGGTACTCTGCGAGTTCATAGACCATGGTCTTGGGCACGTCTTTTATGACGGCAAAGCCTCCTGCCATGTCTCCATACAGTGTACAGTAGCCGGTGGCCATCTCGCTTTTATTGCCCGTGGTAAGCACAAGCCAGCCGAACTTGTTTGATAGTGCCATGAGGATGTTCCCTCTGATTCGTGCCTGAATGTTCTCCTCGGTTATATCGGGTTGCGTTCCTTCAAAGGGATCGGTCAGCATTTCCAGGTAGGTTTTATAGACATTCTCAATAGGAATAGTTATAAGCCTGATGCCCAGATTCTGAGACAGTAACTCGGCATCTGACACGCTGCCGCTGGATGAGTATCTTGAGGGCATCGCTATGCCTACCACATTCGAGGGTCCCAGGGCATCGACTGCGATGGTTGTCACCAGCGCGGAATCGATTCCACCGGAAACGCCGATGACTACGCCCTTCATCCCGTTCTTGCGGATGTAGTCGCGTGTACCCAGCACCAGGGCGTTATAGACACCTTCAACACGATAGCGGACATCGACTTTTTTAGGTGACAACTGTTTGATGCTGTTACTTAAGGGTTGCTTGACCACCTCATAATCAAGATCTTCAACTTGAAGCACAAATCGCCTGTACGGCAGTGGTGACTTTGGGGCACCATCAGGAGCTTCTGATACTACCGTCTTGCTTACCTGCCAGCATTCCCCTTTCAGCAACAATTTTCCCATTCTGTGGTGTGGATCGTGCAGGCGCGTTTGGAACACAGATTCGACTTCGAGGTCAGTCACTATCAGGTCTTCCTCGAACTGCTTACCCCTTGCCCGCAAGCGCCCCTTCTCGTCAAATATCATACTGTCTCCGTCGAACACCAACTCATCTTGTCCCCCTACCATGTTGTTGTACACGATAATGAGGACGTTGTCAGCAGCACGGGTACTGAGCATGCTTTCCCTGAGTTCAGCTTTGGTGTAATTGTAGGGCGAGGCGCTTATATTTACTATTACCTGAGCCCCGCAAGAAGCCTGTGCAGTAGCAGGGCCTGCCTCGTACCATATATCTTCGCAGATGTTGATGCCAACAACAACACCGTTAATAACGTACACAGGGCATGTATTACCTGCCTTGAAATAACGTCCCTCATCGAACACACCGTAGTTTGGCAGGTATATCTTGTGATACACTCCAATGAGTTTGCCATCATGGATCACAGCGGCGGCATTGTAGATGTCGGCTTCGGCATCGACGAATCCGAGTACCAATGTGATACCGGTGGAGTACTTGATTACCGTTTCGAGAACCTTGCGGTTTTGAGAGATGAATTGAGGTTTGTATAGAAGGTCTTCTGGCGGATAGCCGCAGGTAGCGAGTTCAGGGAATGTAAGCAGATCGACATCTAAAGACCTTGCCTTATTGATAGCTTCCAGAATCTTCCTGGTGTTGCCCGCAAAATCGCCTACAGTGGTATTGATCTGCGCCATGCCAATTCTCAGCTCTCGCATAGTTTCTCCTCCGGCGTTCACTCGATTATAGTATAGACTGCTGCACAAAGAATGCAACAATTAGCACCCTGGTCCAGGTGAGCCGCAAGCATACAATCGCTCTCGGAACCTGAATGTGCCTAAGCAGTTCCATTGTGTTGACTTTTAGAGGTCTGTAACGATGGTAGTTACACCAGGTAGTCTGAATAGATTGTATGAATTCTGTCCTGGGCAGCCTGCAACCGGGACATGAACTCGGAACTGCTGGTGTCTTCTCCCAGCGCTCGCTTCGACAGCGCTGTTAGCTGGGCCTGGTCCTGGGGAATCGAGTGTACACGGCGATCCTCTAACAACTGCAGGTAATGCTCTACGCGTCGTAAGAAGAGATAATCCTCTTTTACTCCCGAAGCGACATCAAGGGGAAGTATTCCGATCTTCTCTAACAGGGTTATTGCGGAGAGAGTATTACCTGTGAGCAACTCAGGGTAGTCGGGGAGATGCAGGAGTTGGAGCCCTTGCACAAGAAACTCGACGTCTCGTATGCCGCCAAGGCCGGTCTTAACATCTGTTCTTGCTTCTTGCGGCTTTGACTGGAGGGCCTTTATTCTCATAGTCCTGATGGAGGAGATAACGCTTTCTCGTTCCCGTTTTTTCATAACGAAGGGTTTAATATCTTCAATAAATCCGTAACCGATGTGGAAAGCGCCGGCTATCGGCCTGGCCTTCAGGACTGCCTGAATCTCCCAGAGAGCGGCGTAGCCCTCGTAGTACCTGGCGATAGAAGAACGTGACTGAACAAGCTCACCTGATCGGCCATGAGGCCGTAAACGCAGGTCGACACGGTAGACATACCCTTCTTCTGTGTGCACCGAGAGATATGCTCTGAGCTTATCCATCACTTTTGTGAACAGATCGCGCATTTGGTGTGCAGGGATACCACATTCCGCATCATCGTAGATGGCGAGCAGGTCGATATCCGAGCTGTAGTTCAGTTCGGAGCCACCGAGTTTGCCCAGCGCAAGGATACAGAAGCGTTCCGTTGTATCCCCGGCAACGTCGGGAAGGCTTCCGCTATCGACATCTTGCCATACCTTTTCCAGAGCAGCTCCTGTGATTGTATCTGCCAGGGCCGATAGGTCGGACATGATATTTTCGATGGGTACCCCCAGGCAAATGTCTCTGGTGCCGATACGAAGTATCTCCCGTCGCCTGAATCTGCGCAGGCTGTTTTGCCAGGATTCATAGGCTGCTGATTCTGATGTGAAATCTCGCAGATCGATTTCCAATCGGGCTCTGTCACGCGTGCCACGCAGGATTTCCGGGCTCGTCACCCAGTCGAGGAATTCAGGATTCCTTACCAGGGTGTCGGCGAGAAATTGACTTCCTGAGAGTATCTGCAGCAGCATCTCGATACGCCTTGGCTGAGACAACAGGTTTGTATAATGAGCCGTTGCATCGGGCAGGCTGCTGACAAAGCGTTCCCAGTTGTTTAGAGCCATGTCAGGATCGGGCACCCTCCTCAATATATCGAATGCAAGCACTGCAAGCCTGGCGAATGTGTCCTTTTGAATCCCCTTCCCTGCCAGCTTTCGTAGATTGATGAATCCCCTGGTGGTGTTGCCAAGGCCGGCTTTTGTTAAAACCACGTTCTGTAGTGCGGGTAGTGCATCAGGTGATAGGACGAGATCGACTATAGTACCGTGCTCCGGGTCGGGAACGCTTTCCCTGCCGAAATGTCTCTTAATAAAGGACCGAATGATAGCAGTATTGATCTCGAAGTCCAGGAATAGCTTCTGACCTGCATCCAGCTCCTGATCCCTTTCATAACCCATACGTCGTGCAAGGTGGACGTATTCATCTGAATCTGATGGTGGCAGGAAAAGGTCAAGGGCATTGCCGCGAAGCATACGAAGTCCGTTAATGAGTCGCCGCAGGAAGTAATATGCATCCGTGAGTTGCTTGCTTTCGTCTGTTTCCAGAATGCCTGCATCGGAAAGTGCGACCAGGGCTTGATGAATTCTCGGGGTACGTAATTTGGGCGATCGGGTGCCATGCATAACCTGAAGTATCTGAACATAGTACTCCAGATCGACCAGAGCCCCCGGGCTGAATTTGGCGTTGTACCGAGCCCCCTTGCCCTTTACCTCGAACTGGCGCTCCCGAAGCTCCCGCAGTTCGGCCATCTCTATGGAGTGCGGTGTGTACACGAATTCATCCCTGAGGCGTTCCACCTGCTGGCCGAGCTTCGTGTCGCCAGCGATTGCCCTCAGCCGGGTGAGTGCCAGACGTTCGTAGGAATGAGCTTCTCCAGGAAATCCGTAATACCTGATGAAGCTTTCCAGACTGCTTGCTTTCGGGCCGCTGTCACCGTAGGGTCGCAGCCGGAGGTCAACATGGAATATGCCCTCTCTCTTGGCGATTATGAATTTCGCTGTCTCATCGGCAAGATGCTCAAAGAACTCGGAGTTCTCTATCGAGCGTTCCCCGTCGGTTTTACCGTTGTCGCTGTAGATGAACAACAACTCGATATCGGAAGCATAGCCCAGGGCTACCCCTCCTAATTTTCCAAGGCCGAAAACCGCGAATTCTGCCCGTAATCCCCCTACTGTTCGGGGGACGCCGAACTTCTGCTCAAGGTTCTTATACACGATGCCTGTTGCCTTCTTGACCACAACTTCCGCCAGTTGCGTTAGCGGTTCGGCAAGAGCGCGCACATTGACACTGCTATGCAATATGTGATAGAGGTCGATCAGAAAAATCTCACGGTCTTTCCAGCTATTAAGGCTCTCTCTCTTCTGCTCATAGTCCCGGGAACCTTTCAGCGACTCATCTGCGCGTTGCTCCATCGCCTCACGAGATAATGAGATGTGTTCGCCTTCAGCCTGGGAATCGAGTATCGGAACAAGAGCCTCATACTGTGACCGAACAAAATCTTCCCAGATAAAATCACTGGCGCCGAGAATTTTTGCCAGGTCCTGTAACGTTTTCGGGTCGGAAAAACGTTGCAACCATTGACCTGGTTCGGGTTGACTGGCGATATCCAGAGACAGGTGTCCAAATCGAGACAACGCTGCGTAGGGGTCAGGCGCCTTCGGCAGGAAAAGTGTAAACTGCTTGGTTAGTAGAACAGAGAGTTTTATCTGATTAAGTTTCTCCTGGTCGATAACCTTGTTCCCTCTCGAATCGAGGATATCTATCTCATCCTCGACCATACCGTGAATGGTCCTGATGCGAACATGCTCTATAGAGATACCCCATAGGGAAAAAACGTTGCTCAGGGCATAGAGGAATGCCGGGGTGTCCTGGGCTGTAACACGCAGTGTTGTATATGGCCCTGTATCATTGCTTATCTTAAGGTCGACAGGATACAGTGTTGGCAGGTATTCGGTTTGTAAATCATGCAATCTATTTGCCACCATCTTGTTGACCGCATATCGCGCCTGAGAGGTATCTTTCCCCCTGCCTTTTTCAAGAAGTGACATCACGGTATGCAGCCGCTCGTTCAGTGCAGGTTCTCGATTGGAGAGATCGACGCTGTCGTCGCTGGGTATCGCTATAAAACGGTCGATAATATAACGCCGTCGGAGTAACTCCAGCTTTTTCCAGTTTGTTCTCCTGTCACGCTGGTGAGTAAATGGAGGTGGTGGTGTATAGGTGAAGGCGTCTCCTGAAAGGATAACCAGCCCGGTACCGGTAAAAATACCTGTTATCAGGGAAAACAGGGAGAGATAGTCAAAGGCTACGATAGTGCAGGTGACCTGGTCATCGCCACCATGTTCGATAAACATATGAACGGGATTTTCCGGGGAAAGCTGCGACAGAGCTTCAACGTGGTTGCAAATGTCCTCTGTAGTAAACGTATTGAAGTAATTTTCCCCCAAACGATCCAGGTGATTTGCAATCAGTTCTTTATCGAGAGAAGGGCAGAGGGAATGTAGCGTTTCCAGCGATGGTTTCATGGTTGGAATCCCATGTTACTACTGATGAGTGAAAGATGCAAGATTTTGCCGTCTGTATGACGTTCTCCCCACCACGCAAGCCCATGTCATTGAGCCACAGGCGAAGAATCTCTGGCTGTTTATACGGGGAGATTCTTCGGTCGCAGAATGCTCCCTCAGAATGACAGTGAGGAATATGGGTCGCGGAGGTTACACTGAGCGAAGCCGAAGTGCTTCCTCAGAACGACATCCTGCTCTCAGTGCTTCCCCAGAATAGCAGCAGGGGCACGGCGCGCCGTGCCCCTGCTTGCTGGCATTTGCCCGGTTTGAGCAGACCTATATATCGTAATACAAAGCGAACTCCCACGGATGTGGTCGCAAGTCCAGCGCCTGAACTTCGTTGGCCATTTTGTAGGAAATCCAGGTATCGATCACGTCCTGAGTAAAGACATCACCTTTAAGTAGATACTCGTGATCCGCAGCTAGAGCATTCAATGCTTCGCGTAATGTGCCCGGTGTGTGAGCGACCTTTGCCAACTCTTCTGGCGGCAGGTCATAAATATCCTTGTCCAGAGGGTCGCCGGGATCGATCTTATTCTGTATACCGTCCAGAACTGCCATGAGTATCGCTGACATGGCAATATAGGGGTTGCAGCTCGGGTCGGGGCAACGGAATTCAATGCGTTTGGCCTTCGCCGATGTGGAATACATGGGTATACGGATCGCAGCGCTGCGATTTTGGCTGGAGTATGCAAGATTCACCGGTGCCTCGAAACCTGGAACCAGGCGCTTGTAACTGTTGGTGGTTGGATTGGTGAACGCCAACAGTGATGGAGCATGCTTCAGGATACCGCCAATGGCAAACATCGCCATCTCTGAAAGGCCGGCATAGCGGTCCCCGGCAAACAGGTTATTACCGTCTTTCCAGATCGATATGTGCGTGTGCATACCACTTCCGTTGTCATTAAACAGCGGTTTTGGCATAAACGTGACCGTTTTGCCATGCTTGCGCGCTACATTTTTAATGACGTATTTATACATTAAAAGGTAGTCGCCCATAGTGACCAGTGGAGCGAAGCGGATATCGATCTCGGCCTGACCGCCGGTTGCAACCTCATGATGCTGGCATTCGATAGGGACGCCGATATCCTCAAGGATCAGCATCATCTCGCTACGGATATCCTGCATGCTATCTGTTGGCGGCACAGGGAAGTAGCCTTCCTTGTACCTTGGTTTATAGCCGAGGTTGGGATTTTCGATCCTGCCGGTATTCCAGCGACC
>JAXHUK010000010.1:0-17947 GCA_034189725.1 Chloroflexota bacterium
ATATGCCCTGCGGGGAGATATCAACTGGACACTGGCAGCAACAATAGCTTCCGCGAGCATCTTAGGGGCCATCATTGGGGCTAAATTAATGATGAGGATTTCTGCGCACAGACTACGACAGATTTTCGGCATATACACCATAACTATCGCTCTACTGCTATTCTTCAGGTAGGTTACAACTATATGTGGACCGCAACCGCACTGGCTTTAGGTTTCGTGGCTGGCACACTTGGTGGCATGCTGGGCATCGGTGGCAGCATAATCACAATACCAGGAATGATTCTTCTCCTGGGAATAGAGCAACACGTTGCCCAAGGTGTTGCTCTTAGCGCCATGCTGGTTACAGCCCTGGTTGGAACCTCTATACATTTCCAGCAGAGAAATGTAGAATGGAACATAGTAGTATGGATAGTACCCAGTGCAGTTGCATTCACGTTTATCGGATCCTGGGTGGCAGGGGTGATTCCCACAGAATGGCTGTCAAAAATATTCGCCACATTTCTACTAATCATCGGGATTACGATGGTAGTGTTCAATCGAGGAGGCCACGGTGTCAACACTAGCTGAGCTATACCGTAATATTGCGGATTGTCAGGATTGTAAGGAACTCGCCCAGACCAGAAACCACGTCGTTCCTGGAGCAGGGAATGAAGACGCAACAATAGTTTTCATCGGTGAAGCACCCGGCTTCAATGAGGATCAACAAGGGATCCCTTTTGTAGGCCAGGCTGGCCAATTCCTCGATCATCTTCTCAACTCCATCGGTCTCAAGCGTAGCGATGTCTACATCTGTAACGTGATCAAGTGTCGCCCGCCTGGAAATCGAGACCCTCTTCCCACAGAGATACTGAACTGTAAAAAATGGCTTGATCAACAACTTGAGCTAATCTCGCCAAAAATGATTGTCACCCTTGGCCGCTACTCGCTAGCCAAATTTTTCCCTGGTGAAACCATCGGTAAGGTACACGGGAAGGAGCGAAAGCACGGCGACGTGATCTACTATCCCATGTATCATCCCGCCGCCGCCCTGCACCAGCAGAGCCTTCGTCAGATCATTGAAGCGGACATGCTCCGGATACCTTCTCTACTGGCTCAAACCACAGCCGTTAAAGAAGAGGATGATAAACCACAACAGCTATCTCTATTTTAGGAAAGGTCAGCCTCTCCGCATACTCTGCGGTGAGTCGATCCCAGGAAGAGATCATGGCAAAAGCAAACACGAAAACCCGTAGCGTCAACTCAAACACATCGCGAAACATCCTCGCTTTCCCACAAATAGTGCTGAGGATCGCCGTCCTCGTCATACTGGCAGTAGCGATAGCAGTACTCGTATTCTTCCGTACTCCTTTAGTCAACATACTATTCGAAACTGTAGGTTTCGGATTTATTCTAATACTTATCTGGATTGGAGCCATCGCCTTCATCATATGGAAGCGGAAATGGCGCAGCATCCTCACATCGTGGAATATTTATCTGGGTGCTATCCCGGTTACCATAGCAATTTGGGGTATACTCGCTCTAATCAAGCCCGCTAACCTGACGATAGGTGACATCGAATTCGCCACCGTGAGCCTCGGTGGTACTACAGGGATGTATCTTATCGGAAACCAGGGAGTGGGCCTGCATCCTATCCCGCGGCTCGCTCTCCTCATAACAGTGAGCGTTTTACTTTTCCTCCCTAATATCGGCCATGAATTCCTCAAGCTTCTGGGGCAATCAGCAAAAGCAACCTGGCTGGCAATGCTGACATGTGTCAAAAGAGCATTCGCCAGAGCGGGACAGGCAGTACTACGGCTCTATCACACATACCCCCCGCATCGACTGCTGGCAATGCCATTCATTGCCCTCATTCGAACAGTACGCCAACCCCACGCCTCTCAACCTGAGATAACATCAGCACCCACTGCTAGTAATGACACCGTCATACCTGAAGTAGAGAGCATCCCGACGTTACCCGAACAAAAGCCCATCGCCACCGAAGAAAAACAAAAGTCGCCGCCAACACCCGTACCGCTACCACGTGAGCATGATACCGCCGAAACAGCTCAACTGCCTCCCATTACTCTACTCGACAGTGTCGCAGAGGCTGGGTTCACCGAGGTAGATAACGAACGTCGAGCAAGGCTGATCGAGGAATCTCTTGCCAGTTACGGCGTTGAAGCTAGGGTGGCACAGATTAATCCGGGGCCGTCTGTTACCCAATTTGGTATTGAGCCAGGATGGGATCGGAAATACAAGCGAGTCGCCGAACGAGACGCACAGGGGAAAATTAAGCTGGACAAGGATGGCAATCCCGTAGAGAGATTGGAAGAGGTTTCGAAAACAAGGGTAAAAGTAGAACGAATAACCGCCCTGGCTAATAACCTCGCCCTCGCCCTTGCCTCTCCTAACATTAGAATCGAAGCGCCCGTTCCCGGAAAATCACTGGTGGGAATCGAGGTTCCCAACTCTACCACCGCTCTCGTGCCACTCGCCAGCGTGATCGAGAGTCCGACATTCAAAAAGGCACGATCGAAATCAAAGCTTACCCTGGCACTGGGTCAAGGTGCTGCAGGCGAGCCAGTTTCCGCTGACCTTGCTAAAATGCCTCACCTGCTCATCGCGGGCGCTACAGGAAGCGGCAAAACCGTGTGCATAAACTCCATAGTCACCTGCTTACTCATGAACAACCTGCCACAGGATGTACGCCTGCTTCTCATCGATCCCAAGCGCGTAGAGCTCGTAAGCTTCGATGGTGTGCCCCACCTCATATCGTCCGTAATTGTCGAAGTGCCCAAAGCAATCGATGCCCTGCGTCGCACCACACAGGAGATGGACAACCGCTACAAGAAATTCTCGACTGTAGGAGTACGTAACATCGATGGCTATAACCGCAGCCCCCTGATAACCGAGCCTATGCCTTATATGGTTGTTATTATCGATGAACTGGCTGACCTCATGATGACTGCAGCCGAGGTCGTAGAGCCATCTATTTGCCGTCTGGCTCAACTGGCACGAGCTACCGGCATCCATCTCATCATTGCTACCCAGCGGCCCTCAGTGGATGTAGTCACGGGGCTTATAAAGGCTAATTTCCCCACAAGGATCGCCTTTGCCATGGCTTCCCTTATGGACTCTCGCACTATCCTCGACACCGGTGGAGCAGAAAAGCTGCTGGGGCGAGGTGATATGCTCTATCTTCCCCCGGAGATCTCCAAACCCAAACGACTGCGAGGGTGTTTCGTATCAGACGACGAGATAAGTAAAGTAGTCAACTTCTGGTTGAAGCAGCGAGATACTCGTCCTTCATACCAGGAAGATGCCGCAGCCCAAGAGTTTGCATCTCTTGTGATCGAAGAGATAAAGGACGAGGATCCCATGTTAGTAGCAGCGAGAAGGTTAGCTAAAGACACTCGTATTTCCACGTCACTTATTCAGCGTCGTCTGCATATAGGTTATCCCCGCGCTGCAAGAATCATGGATGCTCTGGAGAACGAGGGAATTGTAAACCGCAGTGAACGAGGTAGTCTCGCAGAGGCTGTCGAGGCAGATGAGGAGAACTTATAATGAACAATGAAAACGACTTCCCCACACTGCCTGTACAGCAGAATGAGGCTGAGGGGCAACAGGATACAGAAGCAGAGCATTGCCTTTTCTGTGGTGCTAACCTGTCCCAATCGGAACTGTTCCGACGCTTCCGCGTATGCCCTGAATGCCGCTTCCATCATTCCCTCTCTGCACGACAGCGAATAGCACTATTGGCTGACCCTGGAAGCTTTAGAGAAGTCAATCGATTTCTACTCCCCACTGACCCTCTCTCCTTTTCAGAGAGAAGGGCCTATAGGGAAGGCATCCAGGAAGCACAAAGCAGAACAGGCCTAACCGAGGCAGCAGTTACAGGAATCTGCACGATTGGCGGTAACCCCACAGTCATCGCAGTGCTCGATTTCGCCTTCATGGGGGGAAACATGGGGGGTGTCGTCGGCGAAAAGATAGCTCAGGCATTCGAGTCTGCGGTGGCAAGACATATCCCCATAATCACTATAGTCTCGAGCGGCGGAGTTAGAATGCAAGAGGGTGTTCTCTCCCTCATGCAGATGGCCAAGACCGCGGCCACTGCCAAGCGCCTGCATACTCATCGACTCCCCTATATCTCCGTTTTAACTAATCCTACCAGCGGTGAAGTGTATGCAAGCTTCGCCAACCTTGGGGACATGATCCTTGCTGAACCTCAGGCATTGCTCGGTTTCGCTCCGCTACGAGTGGTAGAGCAAGCATCGGGAAAACACCTCTCTGAGAGCAGCCACACAGCTGAGGATCACTTGAAACATGGGATGATCGACCAGATTGTTGACCGCACACGTCTGCGTCAGGTACTCTCTATTCTCCTCGATTTGCTCAGCTCTCCCTATCGTTTGACATTGACGAAGAAAGGCAAACCATACCCTATGCCCGACCATGTAGAGGAACCTGCCTGGCAAACAGTGCAATTGGCACGCCACCAAATGCGACCTACGGCACTTGACTATATCGTTCGGATCACAACATCATTCATTGAACTCCATGGTGATCGCCATTTCGGCGACGACAAGGCAGTGGTATGTGGTATAGCAGAATTCAGTGGAATAGCCGCTATCATAATCGGTCAGGAGCGAAGCCACAACGAGGGTCGGTGCTATCCTGAGGGTCTTCGCAAAGCACAGAGGGCAATGAGAATGGCAGCTATTTTTGGATTACCGGTGATAACACTGATTGACACACCAGGGGCTCATCCAGGAATCGATGCCGAAGAGCGAGGAATCGGGCAGGCTATCGCAAGCACTCTGGCCTTGATGTCCGACCTGCCAACACCAATGATATCGGTCATCATCGGAGAAGGGGGAAGTGAAGGAGCCCTCGCCCTGGGAGTTACCGACCGAATCCTGATGTTGGAACATGCAATATATTCTGCAATCTCACCAGAGCAAGCGGCAGGCATTATTTACCGAGATGCACGTAAAGCCGAGGAAATGGCATCAGCTCTAAAGCTCACCGCGCTCGACTGTAAAGACCTGGGCGTCATCGATATAGTAGTCCCTGAACCGGAGGTTGGCGCCCATACCGACCATGATGAAGCTGCTCGCCTCCTGAAGAACGTGCTTCTCCGCCAGCTTCTCGAACTCCAGCAAGTCCCCCGATCCAAGCTGGTTAAAGAACGCTATAAAAAGTATCGCCGTATAGGAGAATATAGCTCCTATTTCCGGGCTGCGTTCTCTAAAGATATTTCCGATATGCAGGATCTGCTGCAACGCAGCGTATCCAGATTGAGACATCATCTGCCAGCAGGTGACAGAGCAAAAAATACGACAGAAGGCGATTGAGTACTGTGATTTCTGTCGGTACTCCAACCGGGCAAACCTGGTTGTTTGTGCAGCTAATCAGTAGCGGCAACCTTGACAAACGTGGTACAATATAATCAGTCCGTAATTGAACTAATCAGGAAACTGTTAATGGCGGACTTTTTGTTACTTCGAATTGATCGCTCGTCTAAACAAACAGTCCATAAGTCCATGTGTTACATCAAGTCTAAGCAATAAACACAACAAAGCAGGGCATAAACCCTGCTTTAATCATGCAATGCCAGCGACAGCAGAAGCAGTGAAAAAGTAATGACAAGGCAAAGACTACTATCAGCGGGAGATGTGCTAAAAGGGGCGATTAACGAGTTCTTTGCTGATAATTGCCCTCATCTGGCGGCAGCAATATCATACTACATATTACTCTGCCTCTTTCCCATAGTCCTTGCGGCAATTTCAGTCTTTGGCTTCGTTATCCGAGAACCTGACGTGGGAGCCAGAGTAGTTGAGGCAGTTACCAATTTCCTACCTGTATCAGGCGGATTCGTTGAGCGGACAATCCTCTCTGTTTCCAAAAATTGGAGTACGGCTGGAATTGTCGCTACGGTGGGACTTATCTGGGCTGGAATGGCCGTGTTCAACGCACTCAGAAAATCGCTGAACACCGCATGGGGTGTGAGGAAACCACGCCCCTTCCTCGTGGAAAGATTGATGGAATTGTTGATGATGCTGGGATTTGGCGCCCTCATGATCCTGTCCGTCGGTCTGACAACTGTATTTAAAGTTATCCGTGAAGCAAACCTCCCTATATTTGGAGACAGATTTACAGATGGCAGCCTCCCGTGGCAATTTGCAGTCATGGCAATCTCCGTTTTCGTCTCGTTCCTGGCATTCTTTTTCCTTTACAAACTGGTGCCCAACATTAAAGTGTACTGGAAACATGCTGCTATCGCAGCTTTGGTCGCGGCAATTGCCTTCGAGGTAGTTAAGAATTTCTTCGCCTGGTTCGTAGCAAACTTCGCCAATTATGATATTATCTATGGTTCTCTGGGCACTGTCATAGCACTGATGATCTGGGCATACGTCTCTGCAGTAGTCCTGTTATTCTGCGCCAAGATCACATCAGTGTACCCCAAGATAAAAACTGCCCTGGTTGCAGATATCCCGATCGAACAAAGCGCCCCAGAAAAACAACGTAGCCCGGCTCCATCACCATCGCGCATCATTACGAATATGTCATCCCTAACCTCAGACAGCGTAGGCGCTCTTCGCCGCCTGATGCTAGGGAAGGGCTAATCCCGTTCAGGAAAGTGATCCCTGAGATGTCCAATATCAAAATCGCCATTATAGCTACATTGCTTTCACTGCTGCTGATCAGCGCATGTAGTATCGAACCCCAGGAACCTACACCAACCGTCACCCCGACGTCCACACCAACCTCAACTCAGACTCCCGACTACTCATCAGCGCTACCATCCATCGCCGATGTCGTGGAAAAGGTCTTACCATCGGTAGTATACATCTCTGTTGAGTACGATGATCCCTCGATATTGTTCCACCCCACACTCACAAAAACCGGTTCAGGAGTGATCTTAAGCCCGGATGGCTACATACTGACCAACAACCACGTTGTTGAATACGCTCTCCATGTCGAGGTGCTCCTCCCTGAGGAGTACACCACGTATGAAGCTGAGATAATAGGAACCGACCCCCTTAGCGACCTTGCCGTGATCAAGATAGAGGGACATAATTTACCCACCGCCAGTTTTGCTGATACCTCTAAACTGCGCATCGGCGACTGGGTAATTGCTATCGGTAATGCTTTAGGCCTCGAAGGCGGCCCTTCGGTAACCCTCGGTATTGTCAGCAACCTCGAGCGTTCATTTCCCAGAGGAGCGGTGGGGGAAAGCACGTTTTACGATGTCATTCAAACCGACGCCGATATCAATAGAGGAAATAGCGGCGGTCCCCTGGTTAACCTGGAAGGCGACGTGGTGGGAATCAATACCTTCGTTCTCTCCTCGGAGGTCGAAACCGCAGGTTTTGCCGTAAATACCAGCACCGCCAGACTTGTCTATGAGGACCTTATGGAATTCGGAAAGGTTGTAAGACCCTTTCTTGGGGCTACGTTGCAGACCGTCACACCGGCATTAGCTACCGAACTCAGCCTTTCCAAAAACAGAGGCGTCTTAGTATGGTTTCTCGTTCCCGATGGCCCCTCGGATCAAGCAGGGCTTGAGGTTAATGATATAATTACTCGTTTCCATGATCAAGAAGTCGACGAAGCATCCCAATTAATAAAGCTATTGTGGCAACATGATGCTGGCGACAGCGTAAAACTGACCTTCTGGAGAGATAATCTCCAGAAAGAGGCTTGGGTCACCCTATCAGAGCGACCAGACGAGCCGTAGGATTTCGCCCCGTCTGGCTTCAGGAGTTCACTTTCTTCACCGCCAGCGTTACCTCATTCCCGTCTATCCTGTGGCTCTTCACAAAGGCTCCATCCGGAGGAGTATCATCAACCAGTGTCTGGGACAAGGTTTCCTGCCTAATATATGAGGCTGATTTTTCCATCACTCGCTGTACCGACTCCTCCCCCTGGTAGTAGGTATCTATATGATCAGCGATATCGAATCCGGCCTGCTTGCGCATAGTCTGCAGGCGATGTACTAGCTCACGTGCCAGTCCCTCATCTGCAAGCTCTGGTGTAATATCGCTGTCTACCATCACCACCAGGCCACTTTCCTCAACCATTGGCCAGCTTAACGGCGTCTCCGCTGGCGCCTCGGTAATCACGTGCAACTCCTTGACATTGAGCTCATCCAACACCTGAGAGCCCATCCGCTCCAGCCCCGCTTTCTCCCCATTAGTCCTCACCTTGACGACAACTTTCGCCAGTGGTTGTCGCACTTTCAGATTCGCCTTGGCACGGGCAGAACGTCCCATACTTGAGACCGTCATCACAAGATGGGTATCGGCAGATAACTTCTCGTCAACCTGGCTCAGATCAGCCTGGGGATAGTCAGTGAGATGAACGCTCTCCGGGGCACTTTCATCAATGGGTCTAACCAGATTCTGATACAACTCCTCAGCGACAAACGGTGTGAACGGAGCGAGAAGTTTGGCCAGAGTGCCCAAACACTGATAGAGAGTAGTATAAGCCGCCTGTTTGTCAGCATCGTTTTCACTCTTCCAGAACCGCCTGCGGCTCCTTCTCACGTACCAGTTAGACAGGTCCTGCACAAAATCCTCGATCTTCCGTCCCGCCCCCGTGGGATCATACTGATCGAGCGCATGGGTCACGTCATCGACAAGCTGGTTAAGCTCAGAGAGTATCCAGCGATCCAGCTCGTGAAGGCTATCCGCGTTAACCCTGGTACGGGGATCGAATTTGTCGATATTGGCATAGGTAACGAAAAACGAGTAGACATTCCACAGGGTTAGTAAAAATTTGCGTACTGCTTCCCCGACAAGCTCCTTGGAAAAACGGCGTACGTTCCCCGGTGGAGAGGACGTATAGAGATACCAGCGCAGGGCATCGGCCCCACTGGCATCGAGCACCTCCCACGGGGTAACGACATTGCCCTTGGATTTGCTCATTTTCTCGCCGTTTATGTCAAGGATATGCCCCAGACAGATCACGTTTCGGTAGCAGGGTTGCCCCAACAGGACTGTGGATATCGCATGAAGGCTGTAGAACCAGCCCCTCGTCTGATCAACCGCCTCACAGATATAGTCCGCAGGAAAACGTCCGTCCTCAAGCAATGTTGTATTTTCAAACGGGTAGTGCCACTGGGCGAAGGGCATTGCGCCAGAGTCGAACCAGCAATCGATAACCTCGGGCACACGGCGCATCTCACCGTTACACTGAGGGCATGTATACGCTACCTCATCTATATAGGGACGATGTAAATCCGAAAGCTCCTCTATCCCTCTAACACCTCGTTTACCCCTTAAATCATCAACGCCTCCGATGCATTCCTCATAGCTACAGCTATCGCAGCGCCAGACAGGAAGTGGCGTCCCCCAGTAACGTTCCCTCGAGAAAGCCCAGTCTACGTTATTATTCAACCAGTCGCCGAACCGTCCATATTTTATATACTCCGGATACCAGTTGATATCCTCATTCCCTGAGATAAGCCTATCCTTCATCGCCGTGGTCTTGATATACCACGATGGTTTGGCATAATAAAGGAGCGGTGTTCGACAGCGCCAGCAGAATGGATACGTATGGCGAACAGTTTCACTACGAAAGAGAAGCCCCCTTGATTCAAGGTCATCAAGAATTGCCGGATCAGCATCCTTAACGAATTTGCCAGCAAAGGAATAGCCGCCTTGAATCACCCCCTGCAAATCCACGTAATCTCTGACAAAGTTGAGGGAATTCTCATTACCCACCTCAAAGTCCACTTCACCAAACGATGGCGCTACATGAACAATGCCGGTACCGTCCTCCATGGAGACGAAGTCCCCAGCGATAACTGCATAAACCAATGGATCTTCTGCCCGCCCGCCATCCTCCCGTTCCTCCCAGGTACCCATTTTACGAATGCTCACTCCAAAATCAAAGGGGTTGAACAGCGGTTCATACTGCAGTCCGACCAAGGCGCTCCCCAAAATCCTTGTTTCCTCACTGTAACCCTCGAGTCCCACTGTGCCGACAAGCGCCGAAGCCATTATGAGGTAGTCATCTTCCCCCTTCATTACCGAGTATTCCTCATCCGCAGCCACAGCAAGCGCAGTATTCCCCGGCAGCGTCCACGGAGTCGTTGTCCATGCCAGCAGGTAAACAGGAGCATCCCCAACGAGATCGAGAAGCCACTTCGCAAAATCGGCCTCCACATCGGACCCGCGGTTACGCATGGTATCGAGGTACTCCGGTCTGGCGTATAGCGATTTCGCCATCCTGAACTTGATATACACCGAAGGATCATCCGTGTCATCATATCCCTGAGCCACTTCGTGAGAAGAGAGGGAAGTGCCACAACGAGGACAATGTGGAGTAACCTTATAACCCTGGTAGACGAGTCCCTTTTCCCACAGTTGCTTTATTATCCACCAGCAGGTCTCAATATACGTGTTCTCGAATGTTATGTACGGATTCTGCATGTCTATCCAGAAACCAATACGGTCAGTAAGTTCCTCCCACTCCTTGACGTACTTGAGCACATTCTGGCGACAGCGGCTGTTGAACTCAGCAATACCGTAGTGCTCGATCTCCGTCTTGCTCTTCAGCCCCAGTTCGTTCTCGACCTCAAGCTCAACCGGCAGGCCGTGGGTATCCCAACCTGCCATGCGCGGAGCGTAGTATCCCCTCATTGTTTTATAGCGTGGGAAAATGTCCTTGAATACCCTCGCCAGCACATGATGGATCCCCGGGCTGGCATTAGCCGTTGGCGGGCCATCATAGAGAACGAACCGAATCCCGCCCTGCCGCTGCTCCACGCTCTTTTCGAAAATCATTCTCTCTCGCCAAAAGCTGAGTAGACGTTGCTCAAGCTCAGCAAAATCAACCCTGCTGTTTACAGGCTTAAACATATGACCCTCCTTATTAAAACAATGATACGCATTCGGGGATCAGGGAGCAATAGGCCCCAATAGCACGCTGTTCTTAAATAAACATGCTGATCCCTGACAACTATCCCAACAAACAAAGAGTCCCATCCCTGAAGGGACGGGACTGAATTCCCGCGGTACCACCCTATTTCACCAACTCGCTCTGTCATGTAGTACAAGAGCCTGTCGGAGCACTCATCAGGACACGTATTCATGCCCCGTCTCGGATAACGGTCGACGAAACCGGCCAAATCTACTTCCCCATTATTTCAGGGTTTCGGTTGGCGGCTCAGGAGTGATTTTCGTCCGGGCTGGTCACATCTGCTCTCACCGTACCAGACTCGCTGTGTGATTACCACCGGCTACTCGTCTCCGTCACTGCCTTTCACTATTGAAGCCGTATATACAGACAACTACGCCCGACTATACCTGCTATTTCGCCTGGATACGATTACAACCTTGCGATCGTCACCCTGCCCTATACTTTGCGTAGTCACATACGGATCGTCCCGCAGTTGCATATGAATGACCCTGCGTTCACTGGCTGCCATTGGCTCTAGTGTCACCGATCGTCCTGTGGACTTCACTTGATTCGCCAGGCGGTGCGCTAATAACCTCAGAGACTCATTGCGCCTTCGCCGATATCCCTCAACATCAACTACTATCCCCACCCCTGCTTTAAGACGCCGACTTATAATAAGATTAACTAAATATTGCAACGCAGAAATGGTCTCCCCCCGCCGCCCAATGAGAATCCCCAGATCATCACCTCGTATGTCAAGTATGACCCTGCCTTGATTCTCATGATTATCGGACTTATCTGACTCGAGATTAACAGTAGCATCAGCATCAATCAGAGAGAGAATTTCCTCCAGGACACCCCTGGCCATAATCCCGACATCTGTCGTACCATCACCTGATGGTTCTATTGGCGTAACTCTTACCCTGACCTCTTCTGCACCCAACCCAAAAATACCGGTTCTCCCCTTTTTAACTACAACCACCTCCACCTCAGAACGACTCAACCCCAGTTCGGCTAGAGCGACATCAACGGCTTCTTCTTCTGACTTTGCGCTTATTTCGATGCTTTCCATCACTAACCTTCTTTCGCCCCGATTCTGCACTTCCATTTTCAGCAATTGACGTATCTTTATCTTCTCCCTTTGCCTGTGAGGACTCACTGCCATTGTTGCCATTGCTGGCATTACCCGGATTCCCCTTCGCTATCGATGGTGTTCCAGTTGGGCGCAAGAATCCACCCCGTAGTGAACTCAGAGACGGAACTGACAACGTACCCCAACCAGTAACTCTATACTGGATTACCATGCTTATGACATTAGTGAGGAACCAGTACAGAGAAAGCCCGCTGGGGAACGACAAAGCAAAGAACCCAAACATCAGGGGCATCATCCACACCATCAGACGCTGCATTGACTGCTGTTGGGGGTCCACAGATGGCGGATTGGACATTTTTTGCAGCATCCACATGCTTACCCCTACAAGAATGGCCATGCTCCAATGTCCGGCTCCAAGATCAAGTCCCAGGAAATGACTGTTAAGCGGCACCTCTCCCTGAATCACGGCCCATGGATAGAGCTGCTTGGATAGCCCAAGCAGGTTCTCAGGAGCATATCCCAGACCCTGTATAACAGCCTGGTAAAGAGCAATCCAGATTGGCATCTGAATGAGCATTGGGAAGGCACAGCCGAGAGGATTAACCCCATACTCCTTGTAGAGCTTTGCCATCGCAGTGCCAAGTTGCTCCCTGTCATTGGCATATTTCTTCTGCAGCTCCTTCATCTTCGGCTGAATTTCTTGCATAGCCTTGGTGGAACGCAACTGCCTCATAGTGAGCGGCAACGTAATCACCCGAATAATAATAGTGAGCGCAACAATAGCCAGGCCGAAGCTGCCAAACAGATACTTGGATAACAGCACCAGTAGATTCAAGATCGGCTGCAGCAGCACAAGGTCAAAAAGCTCTATCGGAGAGATAATACCCCCGACAAAGAGGAAAATCAGCAGCATCCCGAGCAGGAGAACAATATTCCTGGTCCTAGGCATAGTTTTTCTCCGTCTCACTCACTGAGTAGCACTCTCCATTCCTGTTGGCCTGTGGTGGCATCGAATTTATAAAACTTGTTATCCTGAGCATTCAGATAGACCTCATTGCCAGAAGCACTGAGGGGAGCAAGCACCTTACTATCGACGCTAAGTGAACGCCATTTTTCCTCACCAGCGTCCAGGTCGAGCCAGTAGACAGTGCCATTCTCAGAGGCCACAACCAGCACATCACCAGCGATAACCGGAGCTGAACTCACCGGCCCAGAGATCGGCTTAGACCACTTCTGAGTACCATTTCCGGCATCAACGGCATAAACACTGGAGTCCATAGAGCCAAAGTAAATAGTGCCATTCCCGTAAACAGCCTCCGCCCATACCCAATCACGGGGGGCGTCATACACCCATTTTTGCTCACCGTCGCCAGCATTCACCGCATAGAAACTACTATCGAAAGAACCAACATAGACCACCCCCTCGACAATCAAAGGAGGCGCAACAATGCCCCCTCCAGCTTCGAAGGGCTCATTCCACTTCAATTCCCCGGTATACATATCAACAGCGTACAGTTTATGGTCCAGAGAGCCAACGTACACAACGCCATCTTCTACGACAGGTGTCGACCAGATCTTATCCTCAGCCTGAAAGGGGAATCCTTCCTTCAGCATACCTGTAGCCACATCGACAGCGTGGAGTGTACCATCAGAACAGCCGACGAAGAGCGTCCCATCGGCAACAGCTACTCCCCCGGCAATATTGCTCTTGGTATCATATGGTTCAGACCATACATCGACCCTGCTCCCTGCATTGATGGCATAAACTTTTCCGCTATATGACGCAACGTAAATTATATCATCAGTCACCACCGGGGGGGCATAGACCATCCCTGCGCTGAACTGTCCACCGGAAGCACAACTCAGTATCCCAGAGCTTGTCTCCACTGGAGGTTCCCAGGACCATCTGATACCACCCTCGAGGTTTAATGCATGAACCTTGCCATCCATAGAGCCTACATATACGGTATCACCCTCCACGACACCCCCGGGCCATCCCCGGGGACCAATACAACCAGAGAGTAGCAGGCTCATGAGGACTATGGCGATAATAATTGCTTTAGCTGCTGTATATCGCTTAATACGAAACATTTAAATAACAGACCATTAATAAAAAATATGAAGAACCTTGCAGGGTGAAAAAGAGGTCAAGGGACAGGATCCAATCCGCCTTTACTGAGAGGATGGCAACGAAAGAAACGCTTCACCGTCAGCCACCCACCCTTCACCACACCATACTTCTCAATAGCCTCATAGCCATATTGAGAACATGTGGGTACATAAAGACAGTAATGAGGTCTATTTGCTGAAATAGCCACTTGATAAAACTTTATCAAGTTCAGTGCGATTTTCTTCACCCCTGTGTTTTTCCCACTCCCTTGTCTTCACCCTCGCCTGCCAGAACATGAGCCCGGCGCATCAATCCTCGTACCGCTTCCGCCATCTGATGATAATCCGCCGCTGCCGCTCGTTCACGGGCTATAAACACCATATCCCATCCGCGTTCCGCAGGGACTGTTCTCGTCACTTCTCTCAACAACCGCTTCACCCGGTTGCGCACCACCGCATTCCCTACCCGTTTGCTGGTCACAAACCCATATCGATTTCGCTCAAGTCCATTCGGCAACACTTTGAGAACAACCAGTTCACACGCCCGCGCTTTACCGCGCCTATACACCTCAGCGAAATCCGCGGTCTTCCTCAGCCTTTCATCTTTGGCCATTCTGCCACAGTAACAATCCTATACTGTAAGCCGATGACGACCTTTCAGCCGCCTCCGTTTTAAAACCAGGCGTCCTCCGCGATCCGCCATACGGGCAAGAAAACCATGTTTGCGTTTTCTCGGTATCTTCTTCGGTTGATAAGTTCGTTTCGGCATTTTATATCACCTTACATCAAGGGATATTATACCCGTCCTTTTCCCCACTGTCAATTTGAAATATTCTACGCAACTTCAAGGCTGGAAGCCTTTCCCCACTCGCCCCCACTTGCGGGAGGGTCTTTCCAGGCTCGACAACAGCAGCACCAGAAACATGAACCGTCTGTTCAAAACACAAAGTTAGCCGGCAGTTTTTCCAGGGATGAGAACCGGTGAACCAGCAACTATAAACCATCTTGACTAGAGAGCATGCTTTAGCACAATGATCTCAGTCGTTTCTGGCAATTCACCCTTCCGCAACTCTACCTCACTGGAATCAAGCCTCTTGACCCCAACCTTACCTTTGAGGAAATCATCAACGGGAGCGATAGGGAAACCACATTTATCATTCTTATAATGCATGGGAATAACGATACCTGGTTTAATCTGATCACAGATTTCGCTGGCCGTAGCGGCATCCACAGTGTAAAAACCTCCCACGGGGATCATAAGAACATCGACCTGCCCGATCTCAGCAATCTCCGTCCCCGACAACTTGTGCCCCAGATCCCCCATGTGGCAAATCCTCAACCCATCCACGGTAAAACAGAACACCGTATTCGCCCCTCTTTCACTGCCCCTTGAGGTATCATGGTACGTCCCCACCCCTTTGAATGTAATACCATCAACCTCTTTTACCCCGACCCCGGTAACCGTCTTGGGATTCCCTTTAACCTTGCCACCCATATGATCACCGTGCTCATGGCTGATAACTACGATATTCGCTGTCTCCTTTATTGGCCCGTAACTAAGACCAGGGTAATCCCCGAAGGGATCGGTCACTATTCTGGTACCATCATCGGCGGTTATCACAAAGGACGCATGACCAAGCCACTTTACCTTCACAATGCAACCTCCCGCAATCATAGTTCGTTAAATGACAATGAGTTTCGTTACCTATCCAAGCCGTTTATCGGCCATCCCCATGACAAGATTAACCAGTGTCCTTACGCCGGCTCCGGTCGCCCCTTTACCGAGATAGGTTTTCTCCTTCTTGAGGAACGAAGTTCCTGCAATATCCAAATGTACCCACGGAGTGTCCTCGCTGAACTCAGCCAGGAACTGGGCCGCGGTGATAGCTCCACCGTACCTCCCTCCGGTATTTTTTATGTCAGCGACCTCGCTCTTGTTCAGTTCTTTATATTCCTCATACATCGGAAGTTGCCAGATTTTCTCTCCCGCTTCCTCACCAGCTTTCATTACCATGGCCACCAACTCCTGGTCATTAGTAAAAGCCCCCGTACAGATATCACCCAGGGCTACAACACAGGCACCAGTCAGCGTGGCGATATCAATCAAAGGAGTGAACCCAAGCTTTTTAGCATAGCAGAGCGCATCGGCAAGAATCAATCGCCCCTCGGCATCGGTATTCGCCACTTCTATCGTCTTGCCATTCATTGCCTTGAGTATGTCACCAGGTTTGACCGCAGCGCCACCTGGAAGATTCTCCGTTGCCGGTATAAGGCCTGTGACATTAATCCATGGCTTGAGTTCAGCGATAGCCCTCATCGCGCCAATTACCGCAGCCCCCCCCGCCATATCGCTCTTCATCTCATCCATGTTCTCCGACGGTTTGATCGAGATACCGCCGGAATCAAAGGTTATCCCTTTACCGATCAGACCCACTGTGCTTGCGTCATGTCCATCCCCACGGTAGCTCAGTATAATGAACTTGGGAGGTTGCTTACTGCCCTGGGCAACACCCAGAAGCGCCCCCATCCCCAGCTTCTCCATCTCGTCTCGCTCAAGCACAGAGAACTCCAGTTTCCAATCGTCGGCAACACGTCGCGCCATTCCCACCATATCGGTAGGGGTCATATAGTTAGCAGGCTGATTAACCATGTCCCGTGTAAAATTCGTAGCCTCAGCCAGTATTCTACCGAGATGAACACCACGCTCAATGACAGGCACTTTACTCTCATCATGCTCTACTATGACCAGTTCCTGGATCTCTCCATTATCGGGGCTTTTCGTAATATGCTCACGGAAAGCATACAGGCCGAGTATACTCCCCTCTGCGAGCGCCTGAACCGACTTCTCCACATCCATGCCGCCGATCCCCGCCCCATGGACGATAGTGGCCACCCGTTTCGCACCCACCTTCTTCAAAGAGCGACATGCTGCCGCCGTCACGCCACGAATAGTGTCATAGGTGAATTTCTCCTGTTTCCCCAACCCCACTACTGCAACCCGTTCCGATTCCAGCTTGCCCATTGTATGGATTACTGTGACCTCGTTGAGCTTACCCTTGATCTCACCCCCACTGATGAGCTTGCTGATCACTCCGCCAAGTGCCTCATCCACGGCACCAGTAGCGCCTCCGGGCTTGTCAACCCCCTCAAAAAGATTGACTATCACCGCATCGACCTCAATCCTGGCGATATCACCAGCGATAACATTGATTTTCACTCGCTACCTCCTTTTCTCAGTTTGAATCTCCGTTCCAGTCAGCTAACAATCCTTCTCTCACTCTCCAATTTGTAGAGGAGGCTACCCAGTTCCTCTCCCTCTAATTGAGGGTAGATTGCCTACGCTGGGCACCTTACCCATCGAAGGCCGAACCACGTCCGTCATGCGTGAGAAAACAACGACCTATAGCGGCTTTCTGTGTGGATAATATCGAAAAGGCATTACAATTGCAATACCGCGGGGTTGTCGCAGCGTAGCGCAAACCACCACTCACCCACGCTCACAAAGGTGGGTTTCATTACCACTTCACCCATCCTAAAAATTCGCATTGCTCAGAAGCGAGAATTTGACACAACAGCTAGAAAGCAATATTATCGGCACATAGCGCACGAAGCTATATCCCAAGGAAGTGTTGTATAAATGCGATTGATAGTATCCCCTTGGATGGAAAGCTTTGATTCTTTAGCTCGTTCTATCAGACGTAGTGCTTTGCTCGTTTCACCATTCATAGGTGAAGAACCACTTCAGCGCCTCACCTCAATTCTAGATAAGCACACTGACCTTAAAATTCAAATCTTGACGAGCTTGAATGTTGACAACCTTATCCAAGGTACAACTGACATAGAAGCAATTGC
>JAXHUK010000100.1:0-12354 GCA_034189725.1 Chloroflexota bacterium
ATGAGATGATGGGCCATTAGTTGCCATCTTATAGCATAGCTTAGTAAAAAAGTCAATATTTAGAATTGTCTTTGGAGATATGTGCATTATATCTCCAAACAGCATATTTTTTCTCTTTCCGTTGTTCTTTGTTAGAGGAATAAGTCGGACAAAGTGATAAAAAATGCCGTTGATTTCCTGTTTCTCCTTGGTCATGAATAGTTGATGTGGCAACAATAAAAGCTATGAAATATTTCACGATGTTGCAGCATCAGTGGTGAAGACGCCTAACACGGATGTTATGAGGTTTATTAAGGGGGAGTTTTTAGTAATAGAATGGCGGGATGATTTATGAGTAGGGAAACGCTACTCTTGATAGCGGACAGCTTTCAATTACATTTGCTATGAAAATGACCTTGACACCCTGTGGTGCCGATGGCAAATGGGCATGGATGATTCTGATGGTAAATGTTGAGAGCCCGCGAGATTATCTCACGGGCTCTGAAAATGCAACTGATTCCAGTAATTACGTTATGCTGCTGCCAGTTGGTTGGCGAGAATGTTCCAGTGATGTTCGGAGTTGCCAAAGGCGAACCTGGCCGCAATCTCTCTCCTGTAGTAAAGTCCTATATCGTGGTCCCAGGTAAAACCCATGGCTCCATGGAGGTGAGAACCTACCTTGCAAATGTGGAAATAGGCGTCACTGGTCCATGCCTTGCATGCTGCTACCTCTGTACTGCAAGGGATGTCTTCCGAAAGACGCCATGCAGTCTCATAGGTTACGCTTCGCGCAAGGTCGACAAGCATTCGCATATCTACACACTGATGTTGGACAACCTGGAATGAAGCGAGGGGACGATCGTAGACAATGCGATCTTTGACGAAATCAACAGCCATTTCAACGACCTTTCGACCGCCTCCGATCATCTCAGCACACTTGGCGGTCGCTGCATGCTCCAGCATGCTTTTCACCAGAGGCCAGCCTTCATCCTGTTTCCCCAGCATACTCTTAGCCGGCACTTTCACATTATTGAAGGTTATCGCACTCTGGCGAACATGGTTAACGGCATCGTATGTGTCGAGTTCAATACCTGGACTTTTGATATCTACCAGGAATACGCTGAGGCCATCTTCGGGATTCTTTCCTTCTTTAGTCCTGGCGACACACATCAAGTAATCTGCTATATGAGCATATTCAACAAATAACTTGGTGCCATTGAGGACGTAGGTATCGCCATCGGCTTTGGCACTCACGGTGATACAGTTAGGGCTCCATCCGGGATCTGGCTCAGTATAAGCAAAAGCAACAATCAGATCACCATTGGCAATCTTGGGCAGAAATTCCTGCTTCTGATCATCAGTGCCAGCCTTCATGATGGGGATGGCGCCGAGTACCACTGTTGAAAAGAATGGGCTTGGCACCGCAGCTCGTCCCATTTCCTCCAGCAGTAGTACGAGATCCAAGTAGTTGTTTCCAATACCATCGTATTGCTCAGGGATTACCATTCCCATCCATCCCAACTCCGCCATTTTGGCCCACAGGTCTTTCGAGTAACCCTCTTCGGTAGCCTCTATTTCTCTTATAAGCGTACCTGGGCATTCTTTGACAAAGAAGTCCCGAGCCATTGTTCGCAACATTTCCTGTTCTTCAGTGAAATCAATGTCCACAATACTTCTCCTTCCTTATGAAGTATGTTCTTCGTTCGAATACTGATGTTCCCTAGAGCCTGGGGAATCCCAGTCCCCATCGAGCTACCACGTTCTTCTGGACTTCGTTAGCACCGCCGGCTATTTCCCAGCTAGCGGCTGTTTGGGCTAAGGCTTCATATCTTCCACCGAATGGAGCCCATTTGCTTCCTGGTGCTACAGTAGCATAGAGTCCCAGGATGTTTATCATCAGGTCATTGAATCTGGTTGCCATCTCGCTATTGTATATCTTTGCTGTTGAGGCCTCTTCCATAGCTATCTCACCCTTGTCGGTAAGCAAAGCTATTCGGTAGGAAAGCGATCGAGCCACCTGTATCTCCATTGCACAACGGGCCAGTTTGTTCCGAATGTCCGGCTTGTTGATCAGGAGCTCTCCTTCCCATTTGGTCTCTTTGCAGAATTGTACGAACTTAGTTAACTCTCGTCGGCATTCCAGTACAAATCCTCCCATCCCCGACCTTTCGTGTGCCATTCCTGACATGGTTACATGCCAGCCGTTGTTAAGGTCACCGACTAGCCACCGCCTGGGGATACGGGCATCGTCGAAGTAGACCTCATTCCAGAAATGATCACCCGCCAGGTTGTACAGTGGGCGCATGGTAATTCCCTTTACCTCGTTCAGCTTCAGTACGAGGTAGGAGAGTCCTTTATGTTTGGGCAAATTGGGATCGGTTCTTACCGGGAGATACATAATCTCACACAGGTGAGCACCGCTGGCCCAGGTCTTTTGCCCGTTGATAACGAATTCATCGCCATCCAGTGTAGCTTTGGTGGTAAGTGAGGCGAGGTCGGAACCAGCATTGGGTTCACTCCAGCCTTGAGCTACCGATACCTCACCCTTGGCAATTGGTGGCAGGAACTCCTTTTTCACCTCATCGCTGCCATGCATCATGAGAGTTGGCGCAAGCATACCTATACCTTGTAAGTCATATCCCGGTGCTCCATGTTCCGCCACAGATTCGAGGAATATAAGCTGATCGATATTGCTCACGCCACGACCGCCGTATTCCTTGGGCCAGCGCAGGGTAAGCCATCCTTTTTTGCCTAGCTCTTTGGCAATACGCCGATGAAACGCACGACCTTCCTCAGAAGCGAACATATCTTCCATGGTTCCCAGCCAACCCTCAGGTTTATCTTTTATCACTTCATCGAAGAATGCATCGTACTCTTTCTTTGCTGCCTCTTGTTCTGGAGTAAGTCGAAAGTCCACTTTTTCCTCCTTCCAACTGGGATTAATTTACTTCAACTGGAAAGTTCCCTTTTACACCTGCTTGATGTGTTTTCTGTGAAATACCATTTGTTGATAGATGTCCGCGTTCAGGGTTAGCTTTGTGCGGTACGTTGGTGGTTAATGTTTACTGCACGTAACAGGTTGCGTAACTACCAATACCTTTGCGACGAGAATTGGAAACTAATTCACCTCCTATTTTATATAATTCTGCTTGACGGATGATCGTGGAAGTGATAACCAGATCATCTTAACCATTACAGTGCATTTTATAAGGACTGCTTTTTCCCAGAGACAATACTATCATCTGAGATAGTCGAAGTCAATGGATATCGCGCTGTTGTTGTCAATGAATAGTACACTTGACACGTCTTGGTGAGTTAGTTAAGATGGTGCAGTCGAGACCTGATACAAGGAATGTCGATGTCCTATACTTCCGTACGGTATGAAAAACGAGGGCATATTGCGTGGCTAACCCTTGACCGTCCTCATGATAACAATACTATAGATCTCCAATTGGCTTACGATCTTTGCGATGCTTGTAGCGAGGCATGTGAGGATAATGAGGTTTGGGTGGTTATTGTTACCGGGTCTGGGGAGGTATTCTGTTCTGGAATTGACCTCAGTGAACTTTCCCCATTAGATATGCATGAATTGCAACGGCCAAATCTCGCAGGTTTGAGCTCAAGAGCAGTGGCCGGCGTTACTTGCCCGGTGATTGCTGCTATAAACGGTGACGCTTTGGGAGCGGGACTCGAGATAGCGTTGAGTTGCGACATCAGGATTTCTGCGGAGAATACCCGGTTCGGTTTTCCTCAAACAACGTATGGCCTTATTCCCAGTGGTGGTGGTACACAGCGGCTTCCGCGGATTGTAGGTACGGGAAAAGCGATGGAGATGCTCATTCTCGCTGAGCCTATTACTGCAGAGGAAGCATATCGTATCGGGCTCGTATCGAGCGTTGTTCCAAAAGGAAAAACTGCTGAAAGAGCCGAAGAGGTAGCGGAAAAGCTGATCTCAAGGGCGCCTATCGCTGTGAGGTATGCCAAGGAGGCGGTCAACAAGGGGGTAGACATGACCCTTGAGCAAGGCTTGAGGTTGGAAGCAGACCTTTCAATTTTACTTCAGTCAACCAGGGATCGAGCTGAAGGTATCAAGGCATTTGTAGAAATGGGTACTGCTTCATTTAAAGGGGAATAATATAGCGCATTCAGTCAATGATCCGTAGACATGAATCCATTTCAAACTATACAATATGAAAAAGAAGACGGTATTGCATATATTACGCTTAACCGCCCTGATGTTTTGAATGCCGTGAGTATAAAGATGCGGGATGAGCTGTATGAAGTGCTGCCTGCAATCGATGATGATCCCGAAGTGCTGGTTGCTATTATCAAGGGAGCAGGGGAGAGAGCACTTTCTGCCGGAGCGGATATAACTGAATTTGGTACGGTCCCGTCGCAGGCTATCGGACGTGAAGTGCGATGGCAACGTGACCTTTGGGGGCTCTTCTTGAGCATCTCGAAACCTCTCATTGTAGCTATACACGGCTATGCGCTTGGAGCAGGCCTGGAGATAGCCATGTGCTGCGATTTCAGGATCGCCTCTGAGGAGGCACAATTTGGTCTACCTGAAGTTAAATTAGGTATGGTTCCCAGTGCAGGCGGTACTCAAACAATTACCAGATTGATACCTCTGGGTGCGGCTATCGCTCCCACGCTTACCGGAGAATTCATGAGTGCTGCTGAAGCCCTTCGTGTAGGACTGGTGCATTGGGTTGTGCCGAGAAGCGAGCTTATCTTAACCGCGCAAAACGTAGCGCATAAGATAATGATGCGCGGGCAACTTGCTGTCAGGTATACTAAGCAGGCAGTAAAGCGTGGCCTTGACCTGAGTCTGGAGCAGGGGTTGGAGATGGAGAGCAATCTTTTCAATATGGTGCTTGGTTCGGAGGACGCTCGAGAGGGGATCATGGCCTTTCGAGAAGGGAGAAGACCTCAGTTTGCGAACTAAGTCAGAGTTGAGGGGGGTGGAGAATATGGGGCAGAAAAGTAGTAAGACGACAGATGAGCTTATTGAGGAACTGGCAGACCTCATTATAGAATCGAAACAATTGGTGGTGTTCACCGGTGCAGGAATAAGCACTGAGTCGGGTTTACCTGATTTCAGAGGGCCCGATGGCCTTTGGACAAAATTGGACCAGACGGGATTTAGTCCTGATGACTTTACCTATCAGAAATACCTTAAAAGCCCCGAGGCGAGGAAAAGGCTGTGGCAGATGCAAAAAAACTTTAAATTCCCCTGGGGTGATGTCGAGCCCAATCTGGCACACCACGCTGTTGCTGAGTTGGAGAGAATTGGCAAGCTGGATTGTGTCATTACACAAAATGTAGATGGACTTCATCAAAAGGCAGGTAGTTCTGAAGATAAGGTTATTCAACTCCATGGCAATATGGAGTGGATTAAGTGCCTGAGTTGTGGCAAGCGCTATCGCCTCGAGGATGTTATTGAGTGGCTTGAAGTGCCTGAGTGCCCTGATTGTAAAGGCATACTGAAGTCAGAAGGGGTCTTTTTTGGTGAACCAATGCCGGTTTGGGAGACTACGGAGGCTCAGAAACGCTCTAGTATGTGTGATCTTTGCGTCGTCATCGGGTCCTCGCTCGTGGTCTACCCTGCAGCACTCATGCCTCAATACGCCTTGCAGTCCGGTGCTAAACTTGCCATAATTAACGAAGGGTCAACTGAATTAGACCGCGTTGCCCATATTCGTATTTGGGACAAAGCAGGGGAGGTGATGTCACAAGTATTGAGCAGAGTCAAGAGTAAGCTAGGTATCAACTAGCGGTAGTCAAATTAATTTCTATATATTAGGAGGTTAGCCAAAGGATGAATACTACGGATTTTCTTATGGTAACGAGTGCAGTGGTGCCCGATCGCACGGCGATGGTGTTCGAGGGTAAGAAGTATACCTACGGAGAAGTCAGCGACCGGGTCAATAGGTTAGCCAATGCTCTTCTTGGATATGGAATTCAGAAGGGTGATATGGTGGCAATGTTACAGGTAAACTGCAATCAGTTTATCGAGGTATATTTTGCCACGGCTAAGGTTGGCGGCATCTTCGTACCGCTGAACTTCAGGGCCAAAAAGGATGAGCTAAGCTATATGCTCAACAACTGCGAAGCCAAGGTTTTATTTGTTGGGGAACGCTATGCTGAAATGGTTAATGAGATGCGTTCTGACCTTTCCAAAATGGAGCATTGCGTCTGCATAGATGGTAAAAAAGAAGGTATGGAAGAGTATGAGCAGGTGCTCGCTTCAGCGTCTCCTGATGAAGTATTCACGGATGTCGGCGATGATGACGTTACTATTTTAATGTATACTGCGGGTACTACTGGACGTCCCAAAGGGGTGCCGCTAACTCATAGTAGCTTCTCGACATATGTTATGGATAATGTAGCCCCTGTGGATATTGAAACACAAGAGACCAATCTGCTCACTGTACCGCTGTATCACGTCGCTGGAGTTCAGGCTGTAATGGCCGCTATTTATGGTGGCAGGACACTGGCGATGATGAAGCAGTTCGAGGTGAAGGATTGGATGAAAATGGTGCAGGAGGAGAAGGCAAATCGAGCGATGTTGGTGCCTACTATGCTCAAGTGGGTTGTCGATGATCCCGATTTCAGTAAATATGACCTCTCCAGCCTTAAGGTTATAACGTATGGTGCAGCTCCCATGCCCTTCGAGGTAATTAAAAAGGCAATAGAGGTATTCCCCGGTGTCATGTTCATCAATGCCTTCGGACAAACAGAGACTGCCTCCACCATAACAAGCCTTGGGCCTGAGGATCATGTGATCGAAGGCACAGAGGAAGAGAAGGCAAAGAAGTTAAAGAGGCTGCAATCCTCTATCGGTAAACCTATGGGCGATGTGCAGGTGAAGATAATTGACGAGGACGGCAAGGAAGTGCCACTGGGCGAGGTTGGCGAAATCGTTGCCAAAGGGCCCAGGGTGATGAGTGGCTATTGGAAGGATAGTGAGAAAACGGCCAAAGCGATGACCCCGGACGGATGGCTAAAGACCGGCGATAAGGGATACATGGACGACGAGAACTACATTTATCTGGCAGGGCGCGGTGACGATATGATCATCCGGGGAGGTGAGAATATCTCGCCCGAGGAGCTGGAAGATGTGCTGTATGCCCATCCCAAGGTTGATGATGCGGCGGTAATAGCTGTTCCTGATCCTGAATGGGGTCAAGAACCAAAGGCAATAGTCGTTTTGAAGAAGGGTGAGCAAGCCACTATTGAAGAGATAATGGAGTTCTGCCGTGGGAAGCTGGCGAGCTTTAAGCGACCGCGCTATGTGACCTTTATAGATGAGCTCCCGCGTACCTCCACAGGCAAGGTATTGAAGAGAGACCTGCGCGATAAGCACGGAAAGCCTGATAATAACTAGGTAACAACAGCTTTAGAAGAAGGGGCGTACAACCATGCGCCCCTTCTTTTTTGTTCAGGGAACGGTGCTAATGATGTCCGAGGTTGCTTCCGAGGTTGCTGGAGTTGCGTGGACAGGGCTTTTACCTTACGATGATCTTGCCCTTCGGCTCCGCGATTATCTCGCCGATTATCGCTGCTTCGTCTACACCCTCTTGGCGCATTTTTCCCAGCAACGATTCTGCCTGCAGTGCGGGAACGGAGATCAGCAGCCCGCCCGAGGTTTGAGGATCGAACAGAATGTCTGACAGGTACTGTGGAACGTCGTTCCCAAGTTCGATCATGTTCATGCGGTAGTCTCTGTTACGGTGCAATCCTCCAGGGATCATTCCCATCTCGGCGAATCCCTTTGCTTCAGCGATGAACGGTACCTCTGAGGAGTCGATGCTCATACCGACCTCGGTTCCCTCAATCATCTCACAGGCATGTCCCAGGAGTCCGAACCCGGTTACGTCGGTACAGGCATGAACCTCCACAGTCAGCATTAGTTCCGATGCCTTCTTGTTGAGCGCAGTCATACATTTGATGGCCTTGGAGACTGCTACATCGTCAGCCATCCCGCCCTTCAGAGCGGTGTTGATTATCCCCGTTCCTAGAGGTTTGGTCAGTAGTAGCTTGTCCCCAACTCTAGCCCCGGTATTCAAGACTACTTTTTGTGGATGAATAGTACCGGTGACGGAGAGTCCATACTTGAGCTCCTGGTCTTCAACGCTATGACCGCCCACCAGTGTTACGCCTGCCTCGCGCATCTTATCCAGCCCCCCGGCCAGGATGTCCCGTAGTAGTGATATATCCATTGACTGTATGGGGAAACAAACGATGTTCATCGCAGTGAGAGGTCTACCACCCATTGCATACACGTCGCTCAGAGCATTGGCAGCAGCAACCAGCCCAAATGTATAGGGGTCATCGACGATCGGGGTAAAGAAGTCTACAGTCTGAATGATTGCCAGGTCGTCATTCAGTTGATACACGCCGGCATCCTCTGATCGCTCTATACCCACGATCAGGTTTGGATCAGAGATGAAAGGCAGCCCCTTCAAAGCTTCGGCTAAGTCTCCCGGACCTATCTTGCAGGCTCAACCTGCACCGCGGACGGTCTCGGTGAGACGTGGTCTCACTTCATTGTTCATATAATCCATCACGTTCTATTTCCGAGGGGGACTCAATACTATGCAGAAACCATCATCGATATTCTCTGATTCAACAGAGTATCCTCTACTTTGGGCAAGACGCGAAACATTTTCTTTGGAAACGGCGGTTTCCACAAGCACGGTTAGCGGTTCATTGGGGTGCTCATCAATGGCCTTTTTTGTTCTAACCACCGGTATGGGGCAGGAAAGGCCCCGCACATCTACCTCAATCATTGTTGAACTCCTTCACTATAGCATATTCCGCTCCATTGGCAAAGATGCTCTTTGTACACCTCCGGGAAATGCTCGATGATCTGACTAACTGTGGTGGCCGGGGTAGCTTTGGCATAATGACCTGCCACCCGGTTTGTTCTGGTGGCGAGTATAGCTGCGTCACGTGGTTCCAGGTCGGCATAAACAAAGGCGGAGATGAGGCCAGTGATGGTATCACCTGTTCCTCCGATGGCCTCCGACGCAGGCACATCAGGCTCGGAGATAGTGTCCAGAATCTCCCCGTCACGAATCACATAATCAGTCGCTCCCTTGACCAGCAGCAACCTGGCTGCGTCATTATGTTCGTAGGCCATGCTGGCCAGTTTCGGCGTCTGCGTTATGTCGGTGTCAAACAGGTGCTTTGCGATATAGGCAGGGTGCGTTGCCTCAGCGTCAGCGAGGAATGCTATCTCTGTGGCGTCCGGGGTGAATATATCGAATTCTGGAGCAAGCCCAGCGGCTTTAGCAGCGTACATCGAGGCGGCATCCGCAATCATTATCGGCCTTTGAGCACACCCCTTGACGGATTCACAAAGTCTCCTTGTTAAGCTCATATCGGGGAGGCAGTAGTGCAATGCCAGCACCTTTGGGGAAATCTCGGCTACTTTACTTATCAGATATTCATAGATCTCTCTGCTGCCCTTGCCCTGGCCTGTGTCTCCCGCGACCAGGACATGCGGTGGCTCCAGATTGAGGTAATCGGTAGTAGCTAGTGCAGCGCTTATCATCGCTGCTGTGCCCTGGGTACAGGGAAGATGCCGGCCTTTTATTACCAGATATTCACCATCTTTTTCAACCTTACCTATGGTCAAAGGGAGGTCTTTAATTGGTACTGTTCCTGCAATAAGCAACATATTTACCTGCTCTCCTGCCAAATACGAGTGCTTTCCTCCAGTGCTCTGTCCAGCATGAGAGCGCAGAGAGTGAAACCGATTTCCTTTGGCCTTGGTGCCTCTGTTACCCGGTTGCCGATCATCTCAGCGTGAAGATAGGGGATGTCGGGACAGCCTCCACCAGACGTGTTTACAATGTTGCCGCTCTCTTTATCAAAAGAGAGCTTCATATTACCCGCCTTGACCATCGTCCAGTTGCCGAAATCAGTTACTTTAACGATCTCCAGAAGCTCAGCCATACCTGCCTTGAGCGGGGCAATACTTACGTAAGGAGCATCTTTCTCCCTGAGCAATCTCTCAATGCCGGGCTGCTCCACCAGGTTGATTTCCACTGCCAGATCGCAACCCTTGCGTAGCTCTGGTGGAGGTGCAACCAGTCTGATAGCATAGTTTGCTTTCTTGAGCACCCTCTCCGCTTTCATAGCGTCATGCACATCCATGAAGAGTACCAGACCTCCACCTTCGAAGGACGGCTTGCGATGCTTAAAAAGTGCCATCTAAACCTCCTGTTGCTAGGCTGCTTTCTCTCTCATCAAGAAGCCCACAGCCAAGCAGAATATCAATCCCATAATTACCGCTATAACACTGAAATCACCGATTCCGCTGGGGCTTGCGGAGGTCAGGAAATTATGAGCAAACGCTGCACCGACGAGCAGCCCCAGGACAGTTACACCGGCATCGGTGTCGCCTTCTCCGGAAAGGATAAGCTGGCGCAAGGGGCAGCCACCCAGGAGTGTTGCTGCTAAGCCGACCAGAGCCATGCTTAGAAAGTTCCACAGGTGGTTATCGTGAGCTACCGGTTGTCCAACAAAACCCCAATCAACAGTGCCTAGAATTAAATTGATAACAAATGCTCCGATGAAGAATGCGACGATTCCGCTGAAGAGGTAGGTATCTTTGACCATAATGAGATCTCTCCAGCCACCAACGAAGCACATTCTGGTTCTCTGTGCCAGTATGCCAACCAGGAGACCAACTCCCAACGATACCCAGAGCGCAGCGTGCATAGCGCCTGGTCCACTCTCGCTGGAAAAGATAAAACCAGGTGTAACTATGGCCAGGAGAAGTACACCTACCATTAGCACTGGCAGCACCCATCCCGCTGCGCTGTGTGTCTTATTGGAACGCCCTAGATTGAAGCCGTTTTTCAGGAACAAAATACCAATCGCTGCACCTGCTATAATACCGGCAAGAGCAGTGATTCCGTTGAGATCACCTCCAGCCAGGCGTATCAAAGCTCTGACCGGGCATCCAAGGAAAACCAGTGCGCCGATCATGACAAAGACGCCCAGGAGAAACCGAATTAACGGAGATGAGCCGCCCCTTGCTTTGAACTCACGAAAGGCGAATGCAGAGCCGAAGGCTCCCAGTACAAGTCCCATGATCTCGGGACGCAGATACTGTACTACCCCGGCCCGATGAAGTCCTAAGCCACCAGCGATGTCGCGAAGGAAACAGGCAATGCAGATACCCATGTTTGGTGGATTGCCCCAACGAGTCATCAAAGCAGCGAGAATCCCAAAAACGAGTCCCGCCACTATGATCAGGAGCCTTGATGCCACTAGTCGACGCATGATCTATATCCCCTTTCGATCTTCTTGCTCTAAAGCGATATCAGGAAAATGTACATCTACACTGTTGCCTTACATTTCCCCATGCGATACAATTACCGCAGTTGATTATACTATAAATAAATATCGTCGGCAACATAAAAAATACTTATAATATGGGAAAAGGTGATGAACCTCGACTATCTGAGAACATATGTAGAAGTAGTAAAACGAAGAAGCTTTTCGGAAGCGGCCAAACGTTTAGGAATCACTCAGCCTGCTGTATCCTTCCAGATGAGAAGACTCGAGGGTGATCTTGGCATACGTCTGCTCGAACGCGGCCAAAAGACAATTAGTATGACCGATGCAGGGAAGCGGTTGTTTGCTTTTGCTGAATTGATCGAGCAGCAGAGGGTAACCTTGATGAACGATCTTGAACAATTACGCCATGATGTGACTGGAACCATCATCATTGGTGCGAGCACTATTCCAGGTGAAATTCTACTGCCACCTGTTCTGGGCGAATTCAAAGCACTGCACCCAAACATAGGGGCTCACGTTGTAATCTCAGACTCTATAAACGTCATCACGAAAGTTAAGGAAGGTGATTACGATGTGGGATTCTGTGGTATTGCACCGGAAGGCAAGGACCTGGACTATTTTAAAATAGCGGAGGACGAGATCGTTCTCATTGTATTTCCCGAGCATCCCCTGGCACAGAAAGAGCACATTTCATTCCTTGACCTGGAGGGAGAATCGCTTATCTTGCGTGAGGAGACCTCTGGTACTCAACAAAACCTGAAATCGCTATTAACCAGTGCCGGTTTTGACATAAGTAAGTGGGTGCCAGATCTGGTTTTAGGCACAACTCAGGCTGTGGTATCCGCGGTGGAGTCAAGAGCGGGAATCGCTTTCGTATCGAACCTGGCGATCAAGAAGAGTGTAGCCCTGGGTCTGGTCAAAGAGGTGCTTGTTAACGGTCTGAAACTCAATCGGAACTTCTACTGTATTTATCGTAGGGAGAGAGTAGTTTCTCGTCTGCTCGGTGAGTTCATCTCCTTCGCTCAGTCAAGGGCAGTACAGGATTAGCCTTCCCGT
>JAXHUK010000101.1:0-9637 GCA_034189725.1 Chloroflexota bacterium
AGTATATTAACTTCAGTTTTCTGCCCGGTCGATTCCTCTGTAAAGTTGCCATCGCCTGTCACATTGAACACCCGGGTTATTGCGGCTGCCTGATCTCGCAGAATGTCTAGTATCTCTTTATCGTTCCATACATAGAATTTTCCTTCAATGCCTTCACTATCAGCATCCTCGGCAGAGTAGAATCCGCCCTCTGTGGAGGTCATATCCCTGAGCACATATTCGAAAATCTCGCGGGCTATTGTTCTATACAACTCGTTACCTGTGGCTTGATAAGCCTCGATATACGCTATCGCCAGCATCGCCTGATCATAGAGCATCTTCTCGAAGTGAGGAACGAGCCAGGTTGCATCTGTCGAATAGCGATGAAAGCCAAATCCAATATGATCGTAGATGCCGCCACGTCGCATCGCCTGTAGAGTCCTCTCGACCATCGCTAGCGCGAATTCATTATGTGTGCGTTTCCAATAGCGGAGTAAGAACGACAGAGTATGCGCCATGGGGAACTTGGGTGCATCTCCAAAACCTGCGTTCATCGAATCAAAGCGTGCCTTCGTTTGCTCAAAGGCAAGGTTCTGCAAGCCCTCGGCATCAAATTGATCGCTGCTTCTATCAGATAGAGACTGCTGCAGAATGGAGGTTATTTTCCCCGCAGACTCCAGGATTTCCTGACGCCGGGTGCCCCAAAGCTCCTGAATACGTGGTATCAGTTCAATCATACCAAGCATTCCTAAACGCCTCTGTTTAGGTATATACGTAGCAGCAAAGAATGGTTCTTTCTCCGGCGTCATGATGATGGTCAGAGGCCAACCTCCGCTTCCGGTCATCAACTGGCAAACTCCCATGTAGATACTGTCGATATCTGGCCTCTCCTCACGATCGACCTTGATAGAAATAAAAGCCTGATTCATCAATGTGGCGACCTCTGGGTCTTCAAACGATTCATGCGCCATCACGTGGCACCAGTGACAGGTCGAGTACCCGATGGAGAGAAATACAGGTTTATTCTCCTTTTGCGCCTTCTCGAACGCCTCTGTGCTCCAGGGATACCAATCCACTGGATTTTCCGCATGTTGGAGGAGATAGGGACTTTTTTCCCGTTGTAACCGGTTATAATGCTTATTCTCTGCTTGTGATTCCATCTCAGACCCCCAATACAGGTGGGAACAGGTCAGCCATCACGAAATTCTAAAAGGTTATTCCATTGTGTTCGTTATGGTCTCTTCAAATCAGGCTTCGGTAGAGGCAGCAGGCGGTACGAAAACCCGTGTAGCCAGTTCTTTATCCACCATAAACAAGGCGCTGCCCTCTTGCCCCATAAGCCGTAGCTGGGCTAATATGTCGTTGTCATTGCCTTCCTCTTCGATTTGCTCGGTGACGAACCACTGGAGAAAGATATTGGTTGCATGGTCTTTCTCTGCGATTGCGATGTCGACAAGATCATTGATGCACTTCGTGATGAATTGTTCGTGTGCCAGTGTTTTCTCGAACATATCGAGAGGTGAATCAAATTCTGCAGGTGGTTGCTCAATCGCCATGAGCTTCACCTTACCGCCCTGGCTATTGATATAGTCGTAGAATTTCATGGCATGAACCATTTCTTCCTGATACTGAATCCTGAACCAGTTGGCAAATCCCTTCAGCCCTATGTGTGTACAGTGGGCAGACATGGACATGTAGAGATATGCCGAATACCACTCGTTGTGAAGCTGTTTGTTGAGCTCTGCTACCATTCTATCGCTTAACATTTTATTCTCCTTTTTATTTCATTGGATTTTTTCCTGGATTACCTGAAAGCGAGATTGATCCCTATCGATCCCTGCGAATTATTCAGGTTCTACCGGGTAGTTCGCACGTATCCATGCACCAAGCCCTCCCTTAAGAGGATGAACATCTTTGAAGCCATGATTTAAAAGTTCCTGCGCCACACGGGTGCTGGATGCTTCTTCGTGTCATGTGCAGTATGTGACGATTGTGCTATCTCGCGGCAACTCGTCTATATACTGGTTCACCATCTCTATAGGTACACGAATTGCACCCGGCAGCTTTACATTCGTTTCTCCCCAGGCGATTTTGTTACGTGTGTCAAGGAATACGATGGTATCGCCACGATCCATCATCGTCTTGACCTCATCAACGGTGAGTTTAGTTGGCTCCATCCCGGTTTGCCTCCCTTCCATGCTGGAGTAGCTTTGTATACGAATCCTTCTCTCAGTCAGGCTCCTTTCTAGCAGTAGCCGCCCTCTGTTTATGAAATATTCAAAAACCTGGCATACTCACATCATATCCAGCATTCACCCACGCCGACATACCTCCGGACACGTTGTAGAGATGCTGAACGCCGTGCTGCTGCAATATACTACCGGCTATGCTCGAACGGTGAGCGGTACGACACACAAGGGCGATGGGTTTTGTTCTTTCCAGTTCATGGAGATGCTCTTTGATCTGTCCTGCATGGATGTTAATGGCCCCTGTGATATGTCCCTCTCGATACTCTGAATCAGTGCGAACGTCAAGAACCAGCACGTCCTGTTTCTCTGTCAGCATGTTCCCCAGCTCATGAACCGAGAGTTGCGGAATATGCGAGATAGGCAAACCTGCCTCTACCCAGGTTTCCATTCCACCATCTACATATCCCGCTATTTTATCCAGACCAACCCGTAGTAACTGGCGAACAACCTCTTCCCATTGCTCCTCATTTTCCAGGAGAAGCAGGATCGGCTGATCGTAGGACAGAACCCAGCCCGCCCAGGTAGAAATCATTGTACTGAACCAGATGTTGAACGCACCCACTGCATGGGCACCACCAAAGGCCTCAGGTGTGCGAACATCCAACAATGTATATCCCTCTTTAATCAACCTTTGGGCCTGGGCAGGTGAAACTGCCACCTTTTCAGGCAATTCTTTCAGTACCCTGGGGCCTTTTCGGTTGATCTCACTGACGTGGTGAAAATACTTGGGAGTGGGAGGCATATCTCTCAGTAGTGCGTCTATGAATTCAGTTTCACTGGTGAACTGAAAAGCGTGGTTAAAATGCTTCTCGTAGCCTAAAGTGGAGTGACGCTTGTTGCTCATACTTCGTCCACAGAGTGATCCTGCGCCATGAGCCGGGTAGACTTCAACATAATCGGGTAGTTGCGCGAGCTTGTGCTGCAGACTGTGGTGGAGCTTGGTAGCAAGTTCACCGGTTCTATCGGGGCCAAAGAGATCAGGCCTTCCGACATCACCGACAAAGAGCGTATCGCCTGTAAATACGAGCCACGGCATGTCACCCCTTGCAATATCCGAGACGATCACTGATATATGCTCCGGTGTGTGTCCCGGAGTCTCGATGATGTCGAATCTCAAATTTCCTACATAGGTCGTATCACCCTCTTGTAACGGAATGTGTTCATAGAGGACACCAGCGGCTTTTGGAGCATATATACTCGCTCCCGTTAAACGTGCGAGGTCGAGATGTCCGGAGATGAAATCAGCGTGGAGGTGTGTCTCAATAATATGAGTGATGCTCACCCCGAGTTTTCGGGCTTCTTTACTGTAGATGTCCACATCTCTGCGAGGATCAATAATAGCACATACGCCGTTGGAACCAATAAGATAGGATGAATGAGCTAAACCGCTGACATGAAACTGTTCTAAAAACATGTTTATCTCCGTTCGATCAAAAGATGGTTCAATTCCTCAGTCAGTTCTTGAATGTGCCCCTTCTCTCCTGTGGATAGTGTCTGGAATAGTCTGCGTAGCTCATTATCATCTGTGGCAAATGATAATCTCTTATAGAGATCGTATGCCTTGCATTCCATCTCAATAGCTGCCTCAATGGCTTCCAGATCATCTCTGAAAACTGAATCGAAACGCAAAAGCGCTTCGTTCACTGTTATCCCAGCTTCGGTATAATCTCTGTTCACCCTGCGATGGAATTCCTCAGCATCATGGTCAATGCTCGTACTATAATCACTCAGTCGGGAGCGAATCCATCCTATATGCTCTTTTTCCATATCAATAAGCCTCGTAATTATCGGTGCTTTGTCGCCCAGTTTCTCATTGATTGTTGTGTAGAAATCAAGGGATCCGTTCTCCAATATGAATGCGAGGAGCAATGCCTCTTTTGGCTCTACAATGTTGTTGAGCATTTCAAGTCCTTCATCGGGAGAACCGGTGATGGTGTCATAAGGCCAGTTCAATATTCCTCCCTCCATATTAAATATGAACTCGAAACCTAAACCACAGAGCAGCACGCTGGCTCCGAGACTTCTCCTGCCAGACCGACAGTATGTGATAATTTTCCTGGTTGTATCCAGTTCACGGTAACGCTGGTCCAATTCTCCCAGTGGCAGCAGTTTAGCTCCGGGTATATGACCTTCTTGATACTCCTCAGGTTGTCGTACGTCGAGAAGTAAATAATCGACTTCTTCAGCGGAGTCAAGGATGCTCTTCACTTTGGCTGGAGAGAGCGTTACTACATTGTCCAGAGAGCATGCGATTGAACTGACCATAAACTAATCCTCTCTTTGTAGCGACTGGAACTCCTGTATCCAGTTGATGTTAATCCTGACGTCTGCTAGAAATGGAATGATCGGAATATTCAGGAAACGCGAATCTTGTGTGTAAAACGCTGTAAGAGCAACGGAGATGTGAGCGCTCTTAACGTGTGTTCATTGGTTGGATAAACCTGCTTAGGTTTCTACGTAGGCTGTCTCGCTTGCTACAACTATTGGAAGGTTGGGGACAGCGTCATAGTAGCCAATGAAACGAGCAACCTCAGGTGCCTGATGGGTACGCAGGTTCTCCGCCCAGCGATAACCAATCGACTGATAGAGTAACTCGACCTCTATGGTGAAAGGCCCCTGGCTTTCGCCCAGATCGACATCATAATGAATCCTATTGCTTCCCCCGACGAAGTTCTCGTCATTAGAGGCCTGTCCTTTAACCGCAATGTCTTCATTAGTTACATTCTTGTCGAATCCCAGTGGCAGCAATCGGTTATCCTTGATATAGCCTGATCCAAAGAGAAGCGTTGTTGTTACTCTACCATCGGTGTCAATCATAATTGACTCGTAGATTTGCACCTGGTCTGGACTCTCGATCGATTGGTGGTGTTCCTCATAATGGGTCGGATCAACGTCATTGTCGTTGCCAGCAATTGAACCGTCGGGGTTGGGTGCGCCAGATTCGGAAATCAACTGCCCGCTGGAATCATACACCGAAAAATGAATCCATGCACGCCGTGACGGGAATCCCGTAGGAAATTTGTGTCCGGTATTGTTAGTGATAACCACGTCGGCCATTAAACGTGAATTTGAAACGACTGTTTCTTCCAGAGCTATGGTAGCGGTAGTATATTCGAGTTGCTCAGTTACATTCCCAATCTTGTTCTGAAAATGAACTGTTGATGCCGTTGCTCCCATCTCTTCGCCGAAATAGCTCATGAGGTTGAGTACATAGGCGTTGCCGCCGACAAAAACATGACGTGCGAACGGGTTGCGTAGCTCACCTCCAGTAATGGACAGGCGTACTCCACCTGCTGCCTCAGGCATATGGCAATTCTGACAACTGCGGTTGTTTCGATAGTCGCTATTGAGCCACTCGAAGTACGCCATCTGTTCAGGAAACTCTCCCACTATGTTACCTTGAGCATCGACATACGGTGTGTAGAGCGTGTGGCAAGTAGCACACAGCTCGGACTGGGTAACGTGAATGCTCTCCACAGGGATAAAACCCGAAGCTCCTTGCATGATGGCAGTTTGCCTTTCATCCACAGGATATATTCCGAAGTTCAGTCGTTCACCTGTAGGGAGATCGGGATCGATAACAAAGCCGCCGCTGAAGCTGGTGGCTTGCCCGAAACCATCAGCTTCAATCTGATGGCATAATGTGCAGGATACGCCGTCCATTGCCAGGACGTGCAAATCATTTTCAGAGCTTAGGAAACCCGTATCCAGGACATTCGTTTCCTGTTCATTCACTATGGCGGTGAAGCGTGCCATCGGCATATGACATGTGGCACATTTATCCTCAATGACATCTCCGAGTGCAGGATTCGTGAGTACTTCGGCGCGCACAGACGCCTGCCAGTAGGGATCACGAGCAGCATTGGCCATCATCGTAGCGCGCCATAATGTGTCAGTGGAAACATCGTTTGCGGACTCATCGATCATGTGAGCGTGGCAGCTCGTACAAGCTCCGGATGTAGAGAACAGGTCGGCGTTCTCAGACGGCAATGGTAATCCTGTAAACGGCGTAGGTAGTGATGGCACAACGACTGTAGTCGTCGGAGTAGGCGTTGATGTTTCAGGATTCTGATCCCCGTCTTCAGCAGCACAACCTGCCGTTGCTGACAGGCTTATCACTGAGAAGAGCACTATTATTATGGGCATTACTCTCATGTCGCTCCGCTCCGTGGCTCAAACGGTATGCTGTGATATCTGATATAAGGTTGCTATCACAGCATACCGTTCTAAATCACCGACCTATCGATCTCCTAACCTTGGTTTTTACCTGGAACTCACTGCATCAGCTCGTAGCGTACGTCAAACGTTCAGTTTACGAATGACTAGTCACGTGCGTTCTTGAACCCGTGAACATCCACTACTGATTTTGAGCTGTCAACCGGGTAACGAAGAGTGGCAACGCAAAGCGATCGATTACATCTTTTCGAATTCGTCCTTTGCCGCCCCACAAACCGGACAGAACCAGTCGTCCGGCAGATCCTCGAACCTGGTTCCCGGCGCGATATCGTTGTCGGGGTCACCCACTTCGGGATCGTAGATATAGCCACACACACTGCATTGATACTTGTCCATTGATCGTTTCCCCCTTTTTTATAGTATGGTGTTGTTTGATGAGTAACACCAGCCTCACTCGATGCCATTGTATTCAGATGTTCAGTATCCGTACCTAAGGATTTCTGATACTCATTCGTTCTAGCTGATACTCAGAACTCGAGAACGTCTCGATGACGAAACCCGTGAGAATAATCGATCATGTAGATCCTGGATGGTGTTACCTTAATGATGACGGACTGCCCGGTACTCACGCTGTTGAAGGCACGGTGTCTATTCAATACTGCCTTCGGCACTTCGGGCATAGTATCATCGGTTACTGTGGTGGCTGTTCCTACATACTGAATTCCTTTGATCTCCTTGTCTGTTTGAGCGATCGGGCCATCCTCCTGCAGTACGAGGGCTATTCTGGGATTTGTCAGGATGTTCTTAGCCTTCTCGCTCTCTCGATCTGTATTGAAGTAGATATCAAATTCATTATTCTTGAAGAAAACGGCAGAGGCGTTGGGTTTGCCGTCAGTATCAGCCGTAGCTATAGTGCACACCCGGCACTTGCCCATATATGATAGAATTTCGTCTCTCAAATCTGCCATACCTGTCAGTCTCCTCTCGTTTTTTAATTTGTAATAGTGTGGTTAAAAGAGTTCTTTCTCACTGGTCTCGATGGCTTGTTTTAATTCGGCAGCCAGCTCTTGGGGTAAACCCTCGATGTCGACTCTGAGGAATCCACGAACTATCATGGAGGTAGCTTCATCTCGCGTGAGCCCCCTTGCCATGAGGTACTCCACTTCCTCTTCGGCGATCTTGCCAACTGCCGCTTCATGTGAAAGGTCGACACCTGCTAATTCACCTTTGAGCTCAGGGATAGCGTGAATTATACCACCTTTTTCCTCGGAGAGGATTAATCCGCGGCATTCCAGATGCCCTTTTACCTCAGGGGCACTACCTGCAATATAACCTCGAGCAATGATAGTTCCCCCTGTGGTGATAGCTCTCGATATGATCTCCGCCCTCGATCCTTTTCCTTCGAGCAGCACTTGGGAGCCCACATCCATTGTGGAGCCAGGAGATGCGACGAGAATACTGTTAAACCTGACCACCGTGTTTTCGCCGACGCAACGAACAGAGGGATACATTTGCAGTGTGTGCGCTGGCTTCATGCACACGAAGTTGTTGATGAACACGCCATTATCCTCGATGATTGCGGCGCTACGCGGGCGAACTTCTATCTCGGGAGACCAGTTGTGAATCATAGTAAATGTTATCCTGGCACCACGCTTTACATAAAACTCGGAGATGCCGAGGTGTAATCCTGATGCCTGCATCGGATGGCTGGCACAACCGGTGATGATATGCAATTCGGAATCTTCTTCGGCAATAATGATGTTATGCACTTTTTGGGCGAGATTCTGATGTGCGATGTAAAGACATGCCTGTACGGGGTACACAGTCTTCACTCCGGGGAGGGTTCTTATGAAGTAGCCGTTGTTCTGAGCAAGCCCGACATTCGCAGTGAATTTGTCGGCGTCGACGCTTACCGCACGCCACCAGTAATCGGTGAGCCAGTCATACGTCTCAAGCGCCTGGGCGATGTTCATTACCTCAACACCACTCTGGCTCGACGAGCTATGAACCAGTGAATTGTCTTTCTGAATGAAGGTACCTCCCCGCTGACCGATGTTGTCCATGGTAACACCGACACCCAGCATTCGATTCTTATCCTCGGAGGGGAGGTCAGATAGCTGTTCCTGGTAAGCATGTTTCTCGTCACTTACGTCATAAGCCGCGACATCTATATCTTCGCCTAAGGCAGCTTTTTTATCCAGCGCCTTTTCGGCTAATGCACGGGTTGTATCAGGTGATACTAATTGTTCTGACATACCAGACATTTCACGCATCCTTCGTAACCATTTTCTTTTATAGAATCGAGAACCTCGAGAGCGTCTCGCTCACATTGGATCATGCCATCCAAAAGAACGTACCCTTTTGTAGCTCGAACGTAATCGAGGATATGCCCCGTGTGAGTTATTATTAAACATGAGCGCGTCCGTCTGCGCTTCAGATCCTTCTGCAAAAGCTCATTAATCATCTCTCCGATGAGCGACATGTTGACAAGGTCTACCCCGGACTCTGGCTCATCGAGCAGCACCAGTTCTGGCCCCTGGGCAAGAAGCTGCAACAGTTCCGAACGTTTTATCTCGCCACCGGAGAAGCCATAGTTTATCTCACGATCCATAAGATCGACCATATTCAAACGTTCTGCAAGCTTATCGATGGTATCACCGTTTGTGCCGCCTTGACTTTCTATGCAGGCAGTCACCATATCGCGCGTTTTGACTCCACGAACCACCGGAGGTCGCTGAAACGACATGCCCATGCCAAGGCGAGCTCGTTCATCCAATGATGCATAGGTTATATCCTGTCCCTTGAACATAATCTGCCCGTGTGTAATTTTGTAGCGAGGGAAACCCATTATCGCCATAAGTAGCGTAGTCTTACCACCACCATTCGGGCCAAATAGGGCATGGGTTTCACCTTCTCCAACAGTTAAATTAATATTATGGAGTATTTCTCTCTCATCTATTTCTACACTTAGCTCGTGAATCTCCAGCACACATTCCTCCCGTACCTTATTCGCTTTCTCTTTGTGCTATAACTAAATTCTATCAGGATTATAGCTTCTAATAAGCATACAAAACTGAGATGATGTAGTACATCAGACAAGTACTCTCGTTACTCTACCTAGAACCACATGGTGCCATCTGCTTCCAGAACGAGGTCGTTCAGTGTAGCGGCTCCCACGATTTTGGCTTCCTTTATGAAGTCCCCCCGCTCAATATTGAGTAGCTGGGTGCTCT
>JAXHUK010000102.1:0-4362 GCA_034189725.1 Chloroflexota bacterium
CTTGCCTGCTGGTGAAGTAAAGGTGATTTGTTGCTTCTGTCATAGAACGTATATGTTGACGGCTGCCCGCCGTCTATTTTGACACTATTGTAGTTGAGTATAGCATATTCTATTGCATACTCGGCTACTTGGTAACGTTGCAATTAAGAGGAAATTTCGTGCCAACAACTACAACTTGACCTGTGAAGATAATTGTAGTACTATCCCACTTAGGAAAACAGAGCCAAACTGTTGGTAAGAAGTGAGAAAGGAAGGGCGCATATGATTGTGGGATGCTGGCGATTCAGTGCTGTAGTGCGCCCCGGCAGGTTTTCGGCTGCGTAGTGTCATCCGACAGGTGAGACTCTAATAGCCGTTCCACCGGGAACGGTGTTTCTATATGTGTTTGCCTTTTGACGAGCAGAGCAAAGAGCATACATAATGGCCGCGGGCGTAGTACATCCGCGGTCTTTTCTTTTATCAAATTCAGTCCGAGGCAATCACCATAATGAGGAGAAACATAATGAACAGTGGTAACGTAAAGGGAGCAACACTACTTTCCGTCAAACAACTGCCACTAACATTCAAATATTACAAAGAGTGGCTACTCAACAACTTGATAGTAGTATATGTCTCGCGGATAGAACATAAGGGATGGGGACATAATGACTGACAATTCGACCAGGAAATTGAGGGAATTAGGTTGGAATTCTTTTTTTCAAAATCAGTTTAAACTGTTACAAATACCTGGCTCCGAGCCTGCCAGGGTCTTTTCTGAGAGAAAGCAAGCCTATCAGGTATATAGCCGGCATGGCGAACTCTCCGCCAGAATATCTGGTAAACTGCGACACCGGGCCAGCATGGAAGGTCACTATCCTGCTGTCGGTGACTGGGTGGTAATCAAGCCACAGGTTGAGGAGCGGAAGTGCATCATCCATGACATCCTGCCCAGAAAAACGAAATTTTCGCGTAAGGTCGTGGGGAGCAGAACGGAAGAACAGGTCGTGGCCGCCAATGTAGATACTGTCTTTGTCGTCAATGGACTGGACGGCGGCAGGAACTTTAACCTGAGAAGAATTGAGCGCTACCTCACGCTTACCTGGAGTAGCGGGGCTTCGCCGGTAATCGTTCTCAACAAGGTGGACCTGTGTCCTGATGTCGATGAATTTATCAGGGATGTTGAACTCGTCGCTTCTGGTGTTCACATCCATGCTGTCAGCGCTACGGAAGGGACAGGATTGGATGCCTTGATGGGATACCTGACCAGAGGAAAAACCGCCGCCTTTCTCGGCCCTTCAGGAGTCGGTAAATCTGCCCTGATCAATGCATTGCTGGGGATTGAAAGGCAGGTGACAGGGGAAGTACGGGTAGCTGACCACAAAGGGAGGCACACCACGTCCTGGCGCGAGTTGTTTCTTCTCCCGTCTGGCGGAGCAGTTATCGATACCCCGGGCATGAGAGAGATTCAAATGTGGGCTGATGAGGACGATCTGCAGAATGTTTTCTATGACATTGAAGCACTGGCAGAGGAATGCCGCTTCAACGATTGCCAGCATTACGAGGAGCCGGGTTGTGCCGTCACAGCCGCCATTGAGCGAGGCGATCTGGATGCGACACGGCTTGAAAGCTACCGGAAACTGCAACGGGAGTTGCGCCATCTCGCATCGCGTGAGGAGCAGAGTGCGCGTCTTGAAGAGAAAGCAAGGTGGAAAAAAATATCCCAATGGGTAAAAGAAACAAAAACGATGCGGAAGCATTTATAAGCCTGTATTCAAGCTTGTTGTAAGTGGAAGATTTTTTGCTCTGCTGAAAAGGGCAGCGTATAGCGTAATAGTGGTATGCGTTCCACAAAACTATCTCCGGAACACTGTATTCTGTAGTATATATAATCCAGGTAGATCGCTCTATTGACAGTAATGTGCACTGATGGTAGAATTCCTACCAGAACAGTCGGGATTATCCTGTGAAGGGACGGGTGATTTGAAGTTCTCAAGCAGGTCACATTACGGCCTGAGAGTGATGATAGCCCTGGCACAGAGCTACCAGAGAGGGCCGGTGCCGCTTGCCGAGATCGCACGAGTAGAGACCATGCCCCTTAGCTACCTGGAGCATCTTATAGCGAGCTTGCGCAAAGCGGGGCTGGTGGAAAGCACGCGTGGGGTTCATGGAGGCTATCGGTTGACGGCTGCCCCCTCGTCTATGACAGTTGGCCAGGTTGTGCGCGCTCTGGAAGGGCCAATTGCGCCTGCTGAGTGCGCTTCCGAGGCAGGTGATGGTGGATACTGCCAGCGGGAGTCGAGTTGTCCCTCCAAGGCATTCTGGGAGAACATGCGAGATAACATTGCTCAGATGATGGATGCTACTACTCTGGCTGATTTATCTCCCACAGATGAGGTGAGCATCCATTAGCTGTTTATTTGGAGATTATACAACATGAAGCAGAACGTTATTTACATGGACCACGCAGCAACCACTCCAGTTCACCCTGCTGTGCTGGAGACAATGCTTCCCTATTTCACTCGGAATTTCGGCAATCCTTCGGGTATCTACGGAATAGCCCTGGAAGCGCGAAAAACGCTCGATGAGGCAAGGGCGACGGTAGCTACAGCGCTGGGATGTAAGTCGAGTGAGATTATATTCACCAGCGGAGGCACTGAGTCAGATAACGCCGCACTCAAGGGGGCTGCCTTTGCGCTCAGGGAAAAGGGCAATCATATAATAACGTCGGCTATCGAGCACCACGCTGTACTCAATCCCTGCCACTCTTTGGAAAATTTCGGCTTTGAGGTGACCTGTCTGCCGGTAGACCGTTTTGGTTTGGTGAGTGTTGATGACCTCGAAAAGGCGATCACCGACAAGACGATTCTGGTCAGTATCATGCTGGCAAATAACGAGATCGGTACCATCGAGCCTGTTGGAGAATTCACCAGATTGGTGAAAGACAAAGCGAAAAAGCGGGGCATTCTGTTCCACACTGATGCGGTTCAGGGGGCTGGAGCCCTTGATCTGAATGTAGACAAGCTTGGCGTAGATATGTTGAGTCTTTCGGCGCATAAATTTCAGGGGCCTAAAGGAGTGGGCGTACTGTACCTGCGAGAGGGAACCCCATTTCTCCCGCAGCAGGTGGGCGGTGCTCAGGAAGGTCACCGCAGAGCGGGGACAGAGAACGTTGCCGGCATCGTGGGGGCTGCGGCTGCTCTCAAGCTGGCTTGTAGCAATAGTGAGTCGAGTACCCGGCATTGTAAGAGACTACGTGACAAACTTGTTGAGGGAATACTGACACGAATCGACGGTACCAGCCTTAACGGGCACCCGACGTTGCGTTTGCCAAATAATGCGAACATATCATTTCGGTATATCGAAGGGGAATCAATATTGCTGAACCTTGACATGCTCGGTGTTGCCGCATCCAGTGGCAGCGCCTGTGCCTCGGAGGATGAGGATCCTTCACACGTCCTCCTCGCTATTGGCCTGCCTCCGGAACAGGCACACGGGTGTTTACGCTTCACGCTTGGTCTTGCTAACACAGATGAGGATGTTGACTATGTACTCTCTATATTGCCCGGAGTCGTCGAGAAGCTGAGAGCGCTGTCACCTCTTGCAGGATTATAGCAAAACTCCACAGGGGGAATAATGTATAGCGATCTTGTAATGGAACATTTTAAAAACCCACGTAACTCAGGCTCGATAGATGACGCCGATGGAGTCGGCTTGATTGGCAATCCCGTCTGCGGGGATATGACCAAGATATTCATCAAGGTCAAGGACAATCGCATTGATGATGTCAGGTTTCAGACTTTTGGTTGCGGAGCCGCCATCGCCACTGCAAGCATGATTACCGAAATGGCCAAAGGGAAAACGCTTGAGGAAGCACGTAAAATAACCAATGAGGCGGTTGCTGAGGCGCTGGGCGGCCTGCCCGAAGCCAAGATGCACTGCTCTAACCTTGCCGCTGATGCCATGAACAAGGCGATCGATGAGTATGAGGGCAAAGTCGAGCCTGAGAGCAGAGAGTCCTTGTTTGGAAAACGGAGTGGGGTGTGAGTGGGATTAGAGACCATAGCCACAGGTTTTCGCTGCGTTGTTCCAGATAAATGAGCCGACATCATGCAACCATAAAGGGTAAAGCTACAACTCGCTACCTGTATCGTTTGTATATCCTTCGTACTTGTCGGTAGCTTACCCCTATCACTTCCGATACTTTTCCCATCATAGTTATATTCCAACTCACCCGTGGCAGCATCACCAAGCGTGTTCGTTCTTTTTGGCTCATAACCAGTGCTTCTTATTCCAATGAGTCGCGTCCAATACCAGGATGCCTGTTCGTTATATTCACTTCTTTGGAAAAAGGACATTCCTATTGAGTTATATAGAGGACATTAT
>JAXHUK010000103.1:0-10647 GCA_034189725.1 Chloroflexota bacterium
GCGATGAATAATCTTGGTGGCGCCTTCAGCTCCCATTACTGCGATCTCGGCAGTAGGCCAGGCAAAGACCATATCAGCGCCCAGGTCCTTGGAACACATAGCGAGATAGGCACCGCCATAGGCCTTGCGTACGATGATGGTGACCTTGGGAACTGTGGCCTCCGAGTAGCACCAGAGGAGTTTGGCGCCATGCCTGATTATCCCCGACCACTCCTGATCGGTACCCGGAAGGTAGCCAGGTGCGTCGACTAGGGTAAGCAACGGAATATTGAAGGAGTCACAGAATCTGATAAAGCGTGTTGCCTTGTCTGAGGCGTTCACATCGAGACTGCCGGCGAGGACATTTGGCTGATTGGCGATAATACCTACGGTTCTGCCATTGAGGCGGGCGAAGCAGGTAATGATGTTTTCAGCGAAGAGGGATTGTGATTCAAAAATCGTTCCATTGTCGACAATGGAACAGATAATATCCTGCATTTTATAGCTATGGCGGTTGTTATCGGGGACGATAGTGTTGAGGTTGAGGTCTATGCGCTTTGCGTCATCCCCGGTATCGGTGAGAGGAGGTTCTTCCATGTTGTTGGATGGCAGGTAGCTCAGCAGCTCTTTGATCATCCTGATAGCGTGAGTATCGTCATCACATACGAAATGAGCTACGCCACTTTTAGCGCTGTGCACTGAAGCGCCCCCGAGGTTCTCGGAGTCAATATCCTCGCCACAGATTGTCTTAACGACATCAGGGCCGGTTACGAACATATAGCTGGTTTTCCTGACCATGAAAATCCAGTCAGTCATTGCGGGGGAGTAAACTGCCCCTCCGGCTGTTGGCCCCATTATCGCTGAGATCTGAGGGATAACACCGGAGGCACATGTGTTACGAAAGAATATACTTCCATAACCGGAGATGGCGTCGACACCTTCCTGGATACGGGAACCGCCGGAATCGTTTATGCCGATAATTGGGACCCCCATGCGCATTGCCAAATCCATAACTTTACATATCTTTTTGGCGTGCATTTCCCCCAGGGTTCCCGCCATGGATGTAAAATCCTGTGAGAAAGCGCATACGGTGCGGCCGTTGACTGTGCCATAGCCGGTGACCACTCCCTCATTGGCAACGAAGGTTTTGGGCATATCGAAGTCTGTGCAACGATGGCGAACGAACATATCAAGCTCGTTGAAACTACCGGGATCGAACAGGAGATCAAGCCTCTCACGTGCGGTTAGTTTATTCAACTGGTGCTGCTTCTCGACCATTTTTGGGCCGCCCAGCGCTTTTTCCCGCTCGGTTCGTTCTCTTAGTTCCTCGAGGCGATCGAAGGCCGTTTTCACCTTTTTTTTCGGGCTTGATATCTGGGTGCTCTCCATCTTGGTAGTTCTCTTTATAATATCTTGGTCAAGTGCCATCAATTTCCCTCCATTTAATAGTGTGGAGATGTGGATATCTCCTGTTGAGGTGTTGAGTGGGGGTTGCCGCTCAGATGTAAGAGCCAGCTTGGTGTAGCATTGCCTACAAACTTTCTCTTATTCGCATTGAGCATTATATTTAGATGCAACACGAGGATACCAGCGGGAAAAAGTAGGAACAGTTTTCTTGGAAAGGCTATCGCTCTCAGTATAAAGCAATAGCAAAATCAGTGTATGAGTAATATTCTCGGGATTCGAAGATTACCATAAAATTTTAGCCTTAAACAAGTATGCCAGCTATAAACAGCTTTGTCAAGCTTTCTTGCATAAGATTGTTAGTGTTTAATAACGATGCCACCTCCTGTTTCTAAAAAGTGTGATCATGCGTCTTCAATCTATACTCATAATGAACAGCGGGACACCGGTACTATTGTGATCAGTCATGCTGCATGGGAGCTTTACCAATATTGCTCATCTCGTCGCTTCCTGATATACTGTGCCCGATTCTAGGTAACTGGCAGTGGAGGCATTAGCTATGGATTGGTCGTCGGTTGATGATTGGATGTCGGAGCAAGGTATCTGGCTCCTGGTTACATTACTTGTAGGGGGACTTTTATTTCTGGCTTTGAGAAGATGGATGCCTCGATTGGTGAGGTCGATTATATCAGGAATGGAAGTAGTTTCAACTGATGAGGAGTTGCAGCGGCTAGCTGATGCTGTTACCAGAGTTGTTGTGTGGCTGTGTGCGATTATTATCATTGTTGCTGTAGTGATTGCGGTTTTGCCCCGGTTCGGTGTGGATACAACACTTTTTATCGATACTATCGGAGCATGGTTGTGGAGCCACGGGATAGTGATCGCAATCATTATCGTGGTAGCAGTCACTATTCATCTGATGGCGAGATGGTTAATCCATAGAATTGTGGAGAGGAGTGCCGTCAGAGAGAAATACAGATCGAAGGTGGAGTATCAGAAGAGGATAGAGACACTGAGCCACTTTTTTTACCAGGTTGCCGAGGTTGTAATATGGCTTGTAGCACTATTTATGATACTCTCAGAGTTTGGTCTCGATATCGGACCTCTTCTTGCTGGTGCTGGTATTGCTGGCATTGCCATCGCCTTTGGTGCTCAAAGATTGATACGGGATGTGCTAACTGGATTCTTTATCATAATCGAGAACCAGTATAGCACGAGCGATTGGGTCACGATTGCAGGTATCTCCGGTGAGGTGGAGCAGATAAACATAAGGAGAACTATCCTGAGAGACCTCGATGGTGTCGTGCATGTGGTGCCTAATGGTGAGATCAGGGCTTCCAGTAACTACACCAAAGAATACGGAAGAGTGAACATGACCGTTTCTGTGAGCTATGGGGAGAACCTTGATTATGCGATTCAGGTAATAAACAGGGTAGGGCAAGAGTTAGCTAATGATGCGTATTGGCGTAATGCTATCATCGAACCCCCGTATGTATTACGCGTGAGCAATCTCGGTGATTCAGGTATAGACATAATGGTGTATGGAGACACGAAGAGGGTCAGGCAGTGGGAGGTGATGGGAGAGTTGCGGAAGAGGATAAAGAGGGCTTTTGATGAAGAAGGAATTGAGATACCGTGGCCACATACCAAGATTTATTTCGGCAATAGCCCTGACAGAGCCGTGGAGGAGAGATACAGGCTGGACATCAGGCGCAAGGAACGAGAGATAAGAGATGTTACACCTGGGAAGGTATCTCGAAGGAGAATGAAAGCGAGACGAATTCCTGATTTTGAGGAGGGAGAAGGTGACGGAGGTGGAGACGGTGAAGGCTAGCTGAGCCTGGATATCAGATTTCGGAACAAAAGGATGAAATGTCGTATCTCTTCGACCATTTCAATTCGATCAGAGAGGTGCTAACGCTTTCTCCACTGGGACTGTTTACTGATATAGACGGTACGATCAGTGAGGTTGCGCCGTCACCAGCGGAGGCTGTAGTATCTTCGGTTTGCCGCGAGAACCTGGCGATATTGAGCAGGCACCTCGATGTGGTTACTGCGGTCTCTGGGAGATCTGCCCTGGAGGCAAGGAGAATGGTGGGCATCGATGAGATGGTTTACATCGGCAATCATGGGTATGAGAGATTGCTCCGGGGCGATCTGGAGGTTGTACCTGGGGCAGAAAACTATCCCCACATGATTGAAAACGTACTGGTCACCCTCCGCAACAATATATATCTGGAGGGAGTCATCTTTGAAAATAAAGGCTATACTGCTTCTATTCACTATCGTAGATGCCGTGATCATGACGCTGCCCTGAAAGCCATTACCTCGGCAATAGATGGATTGCGCATAGGTGAGTATATGAATGTTGGCCTGGGAAAAATGGCAGTCGAGATCAAACCACCGCTCGAAGTACATAAGGGCACTGCTGTGTGTTCTCTGGCAGAGGAGCGGGGCTTAAAAGGCGCTATTTACCTGGGTGACGACCAGACCGATGTCGATGTCTTCATCGCTTTTCACCGAAGGGGATTGCCTTTCAGGGGTGTTGCCATAGGAGTCACCGGTGAGGAGACACCACCCGAGATTGCATTGCACGCGGATTTTACCGTCAGTGGCGTTGGTGATGTCGAGTGCTTTCTTAGACAGATAGTAGCAGAGGTAGCTGGCAAGCCAGGGTCCTGATGTCCTGTAACTGGGTGTAGAGCCACGTTGTTATGTCTTCGTCGGTGACAGCTTTCTTGAGGGCAAGAGACCTTCTTTTTCTCTCTATCTTACTCATAGTCAGTGCTTCATGCATTGCCTGAACTGTTCCCTCTATATCCGTTGGTGATATAGATAGGGCATAGTCTTTCAATTGAGCATGAGCACCGGCGGATTCGGACAGGATGAGCACACTGTTATGGGCACTGACGATGGGGCCTTCCTTAGCTACCAGGTTCATACCGTCGATCACAGGGTTCACCAGTAACACATCGCAAAGCCTCATGCCTGCGATTGCCTGGGTGTAGTTGTTCTCGAAGAATACTTTTATGGGCTGCCACTCTTCGTTTCCATACTTGGCGTTAATGGTCTCAACACTGTCAAATATATCCTGAGTATATCGCTGATATTGCTTTATACCGGAACGCGAGGGCACCAGGAAGCACAGTAGTTTAACCCTGTTCACCAGGTCAGGGTAACGGTCCAGCAGTATATCGAATGCTTTTAGACCACGAACGATATTCTTGCTGGGTTCGGCACGGTCGACTCTCACGATAGTCTTTTCACCGAGGTAAGGTCGCAGCTTTTCTTCGTAATCATGAACCCTGGGCGAACGAACGAGCTTGTTCAGTGCAACGACATCTATGGACACGGGATAGGCAGCCACTCTGGTTTGATGGCCTCTGAAGACAATGGTATTACTTCCATAATCCACCCTGGCGTTGTCGAGAAATATCTCGCAGCTGTGCAGAAAATGGTGTACATCGCGAGGGGTTTGCAACCCCACGATATCCACAGCGCAGAGACTTTCCAGGATTGCCCTGCGCATCATATCGGGGAAGAGACTCCAGTAACTGGCGGAAGGCCAGGGGATGTGGATGAAGTGTTGCAGAATTGCCCGAGGCATCTGCTGGCGAATGTAGCCGCCCACGAGGTAGAGCTGGTAGTCATGAATCATCACGAGGGGGTCTAGTGAATCGTTCGCTGCCTCGTCGATGGCTGCTTCTGCGAATGCACGGTTGACCACGACATATCCGTTTTCCCAGGCATCGTAGACCTTGGTATCGAAGTTGGGGGTATAGGGTGAGTTCCACATGTAATGTTGTAGGAACCAGAGTAGAGGGTTGCAGAAAATGTTGTAAAACTTGTGGTAGATGTTTCTTGGTGAGGTGACGAATCTCAGATACAGCTTTTGCCCGGGCAGTTGGACCTGGAAACACTTCTCTTGCGAAGCAGCAACGCGGCGGTCGCCTTCGCCCATAGCACTGGCGATCCAGGTAAGCTCCGTGTGCCTGCTAATGGCGCTTAGTGCAGTCACAACACCGCCGCTTCCCCTGTTCAATTGTATTCTCCCCTCCTTATCGATGCGATATTCAACGGGCCCTCGATTGCTCACCATGATAAGGCGTCTTTCGGCGAGCAAATCCTGACACAACTCTACGAGGTGGTCATTGTTCTGGTTATGCTTAGGGGAGTAAAGCATAATTGAAATCTAGCACATCACCCTGTGGATTGTCAACCAATCTGGGCTCTGGTAGTCAAATTGACATGCATCTGGACTTAGTCTAAAATCGCCAATTAGGGGGCAGCACGTAGTATGCTGTATAACCGAAGAAGACTACTTTAGCGGAGATGATATGACCGGCGATGAACTCAGGGAGAAGTTTCTCCTTTTTTTCGAACAAAGGGGACACACGCGTGTTCCCAGCTCTTCCCTTGTCCCTCTGGGTGATCCGACGCTCCTGTTGACCAGTGCAGGAATGGTACAGTTTAAGCCGTATTTCACCGGAGAGGCAGTTGCTCCTGCACCACGACTGGCATCATGCCAGAAATGCTTCCGAACCACCGACATAGAGTCTGTGGGTAATCTCAAGCATCTGACGTTCTTCGAAATGCTGGGCAATTTCAGCATCGGTGATTATTTCAAGAAAGAGGCTATTGCCTGGGCCTGGGAGTTTGTCCTCGATTGGCTCAAGCTTCCACAGGAAAAGCTATGGGTGACCATCTTTCTCGATGACGATGAGTCGTTCTCTCATTGGCAGGAGATAGGTGTGGCGACCGACCGCATACTCCGTTTCGGGGAGAAGGACAATTTCTGGGGGCCTGCCGGTGAGACAGGCCCGTGTGGGCCTTGCAGCGAGATTCACTACGATTTCGGGGAGGAATACGGCTGCGGGAGCCCTGATTGCTCACCTGCCTGTGCCTGTGAGCGTTTCCTGGAAATCTGGAACCTGGTGTTCACGGAGTACTACCAGGATGCCGAAGGTAAACGCACACCGTTGCCGAGAAAGAACATCGATACCGGGATGGGCTTTGAGCGGACAGTGGCTGTGCTACAGGGGATACGCTCCCCGTATGATACCGATCTTTTTGCTCCGATAATCAAGAAAGTGTCGGAACTGGTGGGTCGCACGTACGGTGAGGACGAGCATACAGACCGCGCAATGAGAGTAGTGGCAGAGCACAGCCGCGCAGCGACGTTTCTCATAGCGGACGGGGTTCGTCCGTCGAATGAGGGGCGAGGCTATGTGCTGAGACGAATTCTGAGGCGTGCTGCGATGTTTGGCAAGACCATGGGACTGGAGAAACCCTTTGTCTGCCACGTAGCGGACGTGGTTATAGCTAAAATGGGACATATCTATCCGGAACTTGTACGTAATCACGATACAGTTATCAGGGTAATTGAAACGGAGGAGGCGAGGTTTGCCGAGACGCTAGGTATAGGCCTACTGATCTTAAGGGGCATAATTTCTTTGAAGCAAGAGGCACAAAAAGGCATCGCGGATCTAGAGAAAAATATCAAATTTTACGCAACTGAAGCCGCGTTAGTTAGTGATGAAAACCAATTGTCGGAGCTCAAAAAAACGATCACAAAGAGTTTCCTTTCATCATATAGTTCGGGACTTGCACAGCTTGCGTTCATGCCACCGAGCGGGATGTCGCGTGGAGCTTCAGCACTAGGTGCGCAGCAAGCGTGCAGTGAAGTTTACAAAATAGTCGATGACATAGAGAATAAAATTGAGTACTCAACGCAGATAGACATAAGAGAAACGGTAGAGGCTGGCATTCAGGAACTCTATAATAACATACGAACTATTTCTGGGCCCCAGATATTCGAACTTTACGATACCTATGGTTTCCCTGCGGAGTTGGCTACGGAGGTTGCTGCTGAAAATGGCCTGAAGGCTGATATCGAAGGATTCGAGAAAGAGATGGAGCAGCAGCGAGAGAGGGCGCGGTCTGCGCACAAGTTTGTGCTGGGTGAGGGCACAGCAATGGTGGATTATGCTGCTCTGGATCTGCCATCGACGGAGTTTGTCGGTTACAGGGAAACACACTGCAAAGCTAAAGTGCTTGTTTTGTCGGATGATGGCGGCATTTACGAGGTCGCTCATGAGGGCCAGCGGGTCGATGTGGTTTTAGACAGGACGCCGTTCTATGCCGAGAAGGGCGGGCAGATGGGTGATACCGGAGAGATTGCAGGCGGGAACGGACGGATAGCTGTCGAAGATGTGATCTGGTTTGGGGCGGATATTGTGGTACACCGTGGTACGGTGATGCAGGGGGTGATAAACGTTGGAGAGCAGGTGACAGCAGCGGTTGACCTTTCACGACGCCTCGACGTCGCTCGAAACCATACAGCGACGCATTTGCTTCATGCCGCGCTACGTCAGGTTCTGGGAGACGATGTACACCAGGCAGGCTCTCTGGTGGCTCCCGATCATTTCAGATTCGACTTTTCCCAGGAGGCCCCGGTGCTCAAGGAGGAGTTGAGCCAGATACAGCAGATAGTCAACGAGAACATACGCCGCAATCTGGCGGTGACCAAGAAAGAGATGCCATATGCCCGGGCTGTAGCTGAGGGGGCGGTAGCCCTCTTCGGCGAGAAGTATGGTGATGTGGTCCGTGTGGTCAGGGTCGGAGGGGTGAAATCTCCGGTGAGCTTCGAGGTCTGCGGTGGCACTCATATTAACAGGACGGGCGATATAGGCTTTTTCCATATCATCAGCGAGGGTAGCATCGGGTCGGGGATGCGCCGCATCGAGGCAGTGACCGGCAGTGGAGCAGAGGCGCTAATCGAAGAGCGAGTCTCGACGTTGGAGAACGTGGCTCATCAACTTCAGGTGCCCGCTGAGGATGTTCAGGGTAGGTTGGATGCAGTTCTCAAGGAGCTCGATGCCGAGCGGAAACGTGCCGTTGCTCTGGAGCTGAGGTTATTCAGGGAGATGGCGGAGTCTCTGCTTGCGCAGGTTGAATCGATTGACGGGGTCTCTGTGTTAGCGGCGAGTGTTCCTGCGTCGAATAATGACGTTTTACGTCACACCGGAGATATACTCAGGGAACGACTGGGTAGTGCAGTGATCGTGCTGGGGGCAGTGTGGGCTGATAAGCCGAACTTCCTGGCGATGGTAACTGCCGATCTGGTGGCACGCGGGCTGAATGCGGGGGAGATTGTAAAAGAAGTAGCTCGAGAGGCAGGTGGTAGCGGAGGAGGCCGGCCTCAACTGGGGCAAGGTGGCGGTAAGGAAAAGGGCAGGATGGAACAGGCGCTGAGGTTGGTCGCCAAGCTGGTGAGGGACAGGGTGTAGGGGATGCGTGCGCTGGGGATTGACTTCGGAGATAAACGGATTGGAGTAGCGCTCAGTGATCCTCTGGGTATCATTGCAAGTGCTCTCACCGTAATCGAGAACAAATCTGATGAGACTGCTCTGAAGCGCATCGTTGCTCTGGCCGGGGAGCATGAGGTTGAGTGTATAGTTGTCGGGCTGCCCCGTTCGCTGGATGGCAGCCTGGGTCCGCAGGCACAGAGGGTTCAGTCTTTCATCGAATCACTGATACAGTGCACCGACATTCCTGTTGTCACCTGGGATGAACGCTTCTCCACCTTTGATGCCGAGCGAATGCTGGTCGAAGCCGGGGTGAAGCGGGAGAAGAGGAAGAATCGTCGCGATTCCGTGGCTGCAGCAGTTATCCTTCAGGGCTACCTGGATAGTAGCAAGGGTTGAATTCAAATAGCAAAATGCAAAATGGATAGCCACAGAGCACACAGAGGGTTTGTAAATTGGGATTTGCGAAAGTACACTTTAGCTCTGGCGTGTCCGGTCTAGGAGAAGCAGATGACGAAGTATGTTGGTCTTATCGGGTATCCTCTGGGGCATTCGATCTCGCCCCCGATGCAGCAGGCGGCATTCGATCACCTGGGACTCGATGTTCGCTACCAGCTATGGGAGACGGAGCAGGGTGATTTGTCAGCGGCGGTGGAGGGAATTCGCCAGTCGTCGAGGCTTGGTTCAAATGTCACCATACCGTATAAAGAGATGGTGATACCGCTCGTCGATGAACTGGATGACTTTGCCCGTGAGATCGGCGCAGTGAACACCCTGGTGAACCGGGATGGCAGGCTCGTGGGGTACAACACGGATGCTGGCGGGTTCGTTCAGGCGCTACGTCGCGAGGGGGGCTTCGATTCTGCAGGCAAACGCGTGGTGCAGCTTGGGGCTGGCGGGGTGGCGCGGGCGGTGAGCTTCGCGCTGGCCAGAGCAGGAGCGAAGTCGTTTGTTATCACAGACATTGTTGCTGAGCGGGCACGCGATTTGGCGTCGGACCTTGAGCAGAGCCGGAGTAGCGGTGCAGACACGGGTCTGGAGGTAACGGTGCTGTTTCAGGATGATCCCAAGTTCGTGGAAGCGCTATTGAACTGTGACCTGTTGATCAACTGCACCCCGATAGGGATGAAGCACAGCGCCAGTGAGGGCGAGTCGCCGTTGGATGAGAAGCTCATCCCGAAGGGGATCATGGTTTACGACGTGGTATATAATCCCCTGGAGACTCCGCTTCTCGCTGCTGCCAAAAGAGCAGGGGCAAACACCCTGGGCGGGCTGTCGATGCTGGTGTATCAGGGGGCGCTGGCCTTTGAGCTGTGGACAGGCAAGGAAGCGCCAGTTGACATAATGATGAATGTAGCGAAGAGCGCTTTATAGCGCTGATTGGTTCGCGGCTTGTGCAGGTAGTTTTAACTTTAACGAGTTAACTGCGGAGAGCGTGAGTTTGCTCATACATATGGGCAAATCGAGCGAATGCTGGCAGGATGGCAGTTACGATTAGGAGCCAACTCCCCAACATATATGCCTACTATATATAAAGGAGGTGTACCGTGGATAAAGCTTGGGCATATGCTGGTTTGCAAGGTTGGGGTAGTGGTACACAGGTCGAGTTTCTAAAACCCTTGCTTGACGAACTTGTCAAATGGACAAAGAGTGTCTCAGAGGACTACCTATGGTTTCCCGGAGGATACACAGAATGGACGCTTGCAGGGCACTTCGCGGTCATGGCAGACCGCTGTGATTTCATTCCCTTTCAGGAATATACACTCAAACTGCCCACATCCAAAGGGCCAGATTCTTCGGAGAAGATTGTAAGGCCTGATTTGTATATTGCTAGTAGAAACAAGGATGGGCAACCCTCAGTTTTATTCGAGTTCAAAGCACGGAACATGTCTTTGGGAGAGGAGTGGAAAGAACCAGTTAACATTCGAAATAGAATACAAGAGGCATACGATGAATT
>JAXHUK010000104.1:0-21356 GCA_034189725.1 Chloroflexota bacterium
CAAGCCCAACGGTGGCAGGAACAACCACGGTTGTCTGGGTCGCTGTCCTACGCAAGTTGGCGTGGACGATGTGACCGGCCTGGGAGCCGGCAAGCGAGGTGCTAACCGTTCCCAGAACTCTTCTGTGGCTTCGACCTCGACGGGGGTGGCGGTCAGCAAAGCCGATAGCGCTTTCAACTGCGCCAACTGCTCCCGACATGTAGCGCACGTTCGCAGGTGGAGTTCCACCTGCATGCGCTGAACGGCGGATAGTTCCCCGTCGTGATAGGGGGGAATCAGATCAGTGACTTGCTGGTGCATGGGCTTCCTCCAACAGGGGAGCCAGGTCGGCCCGCAAGCGATTTCGAGCATAATTCAGACGGGACATCACTGTGCCCAACGGGATGTTCAGGACAGCCGCAATTTCCTTGTAGGACAGGTCCTCGTACTCCCGCAGAATTAGGGCGGCTCGACTGTGCGGCGGTAAGCTAAGTACCGCCTGACGAATGACCTGAGCACGTTCGGTGTGCAACGCGGCAGCCTCCGGGTTGTCGCCTGGTGCGGCCAGCGGTATATCCTCGATGGCCACCGTGGGACGCGTCCGGCGCGCATGGTCAATCGCGGTGTTGACCGTTATACGGTACACCCAACTCTTGAAGCTGCCGGTCCGGAAACGGAAAAGGTTGCGCCAGATTTTGATGAACGTCTCCTGGGCAATGTCTTCCGCCAGTTGTGGGTCGCCGCAGAAACGACAGGCCGTGGCCTGTACTCGCCCTCGATAACGGCGAACCAGTTCACCAAAGGCTCCCTTATCCCCAGTCTGGCTGCTGGCGATCAGTTCTTCATCGTCCCAATCGGCCAAGCAGGCCCTATCCGACACCGTTTACTCCCCCTTTTTACACTCATAGAACGCATCAAGGTAATTACTTTATTCGGAAAGAGCCCGGCGAGGGTTCTATTGTGTATAGAAGCAAAAGGCAACCCCTGTGCTCAGAGGTTGCCCATGTCTGTAAGACCACGCGTGCCCTGCCTGCCGGCGCTATCCGGTGACCACTGTCCCATTTTCCTGTATCTGCGCATCAATGCTCCTCAGGTATTCCAGCAGTTCCTCTCTGGTTCTCTCAAAGCGGCGTATCAACGTTCCGTCCGTCCCCTTGTGAGAATTGATGGCCCGTCGGGCACAGGCACAACAGCCCAGCGAGGCTTTGTAACTGCCCAGGTCGCAGTTCATGCACTTGCTCATCCTGATCATCATCAGGGCAAAGGCCAGGCTGTCAATGTGAGTCTCTGGCAGGGAGGCAATTCGCGCAGCTAACGCCTGCCACTGCGGGCCCCGCAAGCGCTTCAGTGTACTCACACAACGATGAGGGAACAGAATCTCGCTTCTAGGATACATCTTCAAATCGCCTCGCAATCTGATTCCCGGCGCAGAAAGTAGCGACCGGTCGTCGTGTCGGCCTTTGGCGGGCGGGGCTGCCCACTACCACACACTTCGCGCCAAAAACCAACCTGGTGCGTCGCGGTTGTCGTCTAGCCTCACTCAGGCACAGGCCAAATGCACCTCTCATCCGCCTAATACAGCAAAAGAAAGTACCTCGTACCTTAAGTGAGATTTGGGGGTTAATGTTATCACATCTTGACCGCCATGTCAATAGTTTCTCAATTTTTTAAACCAGTTGTGGGCTATTGCGGGGGATCGGGAGCCCGTGTCCTCCAATGCGAACCGCCATACACTGATATGGTCAGAACTGGAGCCGACCAGCGTTCGAGGCGAAGGGAGTAGGCAAGAACAGCAGATGGATAGCAGACAGCTCTTTACGTAATCTTCACGCAGAATTTACGCTATCTTTACACACAGTTCTGCATTACTGTGATATATTATATTCGACTCACCCCCGCAGGGCACCGCTCAGACACTGAAGCATTCATTGATCCGACAGAGCGGTGCTCTTTTTTTGTTTATCAATCAGAACCTCGTTTTCCATCTGGAAAACGAGGTTCTCGTCGTTTGTGGGGTGCATCGAAGCTGTTAAACCTCGCGACCCTCGTATTGCCTGGTGTAGTATTCCTCGAAGTGTGCTCCGCTCTTGATGGATCGCCACCACCACTGGTTGTCCATGTACCAGCGCACGGTCTTCTCTATAGCCTGGTCGAGGGTATGGCGGCTCTCCCAGCCCACGGCTTTCAGTTTTTCGCAGTTGAGGGAGTAGCGACGGTCGTGGCCAGGGCGGTCCTTCACCGGCTGGATCAGGCTGTATGGCTTGCCCAGCAGATCTAGAATGAGGTGGGCCATGACGATGTTCTGCGTCTCAACGCCGGTGCCCACGTTGTATATCTCGCCGGGCCGTCCCCGCTGCAGGACCACATCAATCCCTTCGCAGTGGTCGAGCACGTATTGGTAGTCGCGCATCTGGCGGCCGTCGCCGTAAAGGGGCAGGGGGATGTCATCAATGGCGTTGGTGATGAACAGCGGTACGACTTTTTCCGGGTATTGGTATGGGCCGATGTTGTTGCTTCCGCGAGTAATGGTCACCGGCACGCCGAAGCTGGTGAAATAGGCGATGCACATCAGGTCGCCGCCAGCTTTGCTGGCCGAATAGGGACTGCGGGTGTGCAGTGGATCAGTCTCCACTGAGGAATAGCCCTCCGGTATTTCGCCGTACACTTCATCGGTGCTGACCTGATGATAGCGTTTCACCTCGTATTTTTTTGCTGCCTCCAGCAACACGTAAGTGCCGTGGACGTCGGTTTGAATAAACGAGCCTGCGCCCATCAACGAGCGATCTACATGGGTCTCGGCGGCGAAATTGACAATGGCATCAATGGCGTGCTCGCGCACCACTTCGTCCACTCTGGCTGCATCAGTGATGTCGCCCTTGATGAAGGCGTAGCGCCCGGCAAAGCGCTCGGCTACGTCTTTGAGGTTATCCAGATTGCCGGCGTAGGTCAACTTGTCGTAGACGACCACGCGATAGTCGGGGTATTTTCCCAGCATGTAGCGCACGAAGTTGGAGCCGATGAAGCCGGCTCCACCGGTGATGAGCAGGTTCCGCAAGGGTCAATCCTCCTGATTTGGTTCGGTGTGTCGAGCACATTGAAGAACGCGGGCACGGTTCTGTGCGCCCGCCTCTTTAATGGGCCATGATGCTAGTTCCCCGTTTTGTTCCATCACATACTGGGTGACACGTAGCACGGCAGGAACGGCGCATCGTCATGTCGTGCTGGTCGTCAACCGCCGTAATCTACGCAGGACCTTACGCGGCTGGGCGTAACGTTTCCAGTAGTATTTGGCCTGGCGTTTGGCAGCTTTCCAACGAGTTCGCCGCCGCGATTCGGCGAGGGCCCATTGCAGGAACTCGTAGTCCTGGCCCTTGATCTTGGTCTCGGTAGGATTTCGGCGGTACTGGTCGTGGCTGGTGATGAGGGAGAGATCGTGCTCAATGCAATAGTCGTAAAGGTCACTGCCTGGGTGCGGTGTGTAAAAGGCCGGGCTATAGTAATCGGGGTCAATCTCCTTTAGCATGGAAATGGTGTCCATGACTTCTTCTTTGGTCTCGGTGGGGATGCCCAGCATGTAGTTGGCCCAGATGGCGATTCCGTATTTGCGGCAGATGCGCGCGGCATGTAGATTCATTTCGCGCGTGGTACCTTTGCGTAAGAACTTGAGCACGCGGTCGTTCCCGCTCTCGAATCCGATGAAGTATCCACGGCATCCGGCTTGGGCCATTAGTGCCACCATGTCCTCGTGACGGACGATGATGTCCGCCCGCGATTGGCAGAAGAAGGGCTGAGTGAAACCCTCTTCACGATAGAGACGGCAGAACTCACGTACCCACTCCCGATCCTCGGTCAGAGTGTCGTCGTGGAACATGAAGCTGGCGAAGTTGTACTGGTCGCGCAGGAGTTTGAGTTCGGCGATGACGTTGGGCGCGCTGCGACGGCGTACCCTACGGCCAAAAAGGGTGCGCTCGGCAGGCTGGCAGAAGTTGCAGTTGTACTTACATCCTCGCCCGGCGATCAGCGTCAGGAAAGGCGGCAACAACTCCGGTATGAAGGGCGCTTCCGGCGAATCGAGGTCGTACCCCCAGCGCTGCCACTCCTCGAGGAACAGACCCCGGTCGGGAAAGGGCAGATCGTCCAGCACCGGCATCTCGCCCTTTAGCACACGCTCCTGGGGCGGCTGGCCGTTTTGGATGGTCGCCAACAACTTGGGAAAAGTGATTTCCCCCTCGTGCGTGACGATATAGTCAATGTTGGGATTGGCAGCCACTTCGTCCAGGGCCAGGGTGGGATGTGGCCCGCCGACCACGGTGACAATGGCGGGATTGATCTCTTTGATGATGTCCACGCACTGCATCACGGGGTCGAAGTCCACGCTCATCATAGTCAATCCGGTCACACGCGGACGGCGCTTTCCGATCTCGGCGCGGAAATCGTCCCATCCTTTCAGTGCCCGCAGGTCAATGAGATCAATCTCGAACCCCGCGTGTTTGGCCGCACTGCTCAGATGGGCCAGGCCGTGGCTGATCCAACCAGCTTCCATGCCCCTGCCCAGGCTGTCGAACCCGTAGCCGGATATGCCGGCGTAGATCAGGGTAGTTCTCATGTCATTTCTTCCTGTTGCAGAAGGTTACCCCGGGACCTGCTTTGGGGTTTTTCTACGCTGCGTAATAGCGTTGCAGCGTCATGTCGAAGGGCACGTTACAGAGCACAGCTCCGATAACGCGCACGTTCACCCGCTCCAGTAGTTCCTTGGCCCGTTGAGCGTACTCGCGGCGCGTGCCGCCTGCCCGCAGGATAAGGAGCACGCCATCGGTCCGCGCGGCAAGCACTGCCGCGTCTGTGACGGCGACGACCGGTGGGGCGTCGAACAGAACCAGGTCGGAACGCTCTCCTAACGCAGCGATGACGTCTCCCATACGACGCGAGCCCAGCAGCACGGCGGGGTCGGCGGGGAGAGGGCCACTGGGTAACAAGGACAGCCCCTCAACGCCGGTCTCTTTCAGCGGTGGGTCGTTCAGCGCCGCATCGTCGCGCAGCATGGCAGTTAGACCCTCGCCGTTGGATACTCCGAAGACGGTGTGCAGGGCCGGCCGGCGTAGGTCGCAATCCACCAGAATAACTCGTTTGCCGCCCTCGGCCATGACCACCGCCAGGTTAGCCAGAGTGGTAGACTTGCCTTCCTCGGGCGCGGCAGAGGTGACAACCATAGTGTGCAACGGGTGGTCGAGGCTGGAAAACTCCAGGTTGGTGCGCAGGGCACGGAAAGACTCGCTGATGGGCGAACGTGGATTGGTGATAGTAATCAGGTCGCTCTTGGTCATTAAAAAGTCTCCTCCTGGCTTACCTTCGTCGTATCCGCAGCCAACGCTGCGTGCTGCTCCCGTCAGACGTAACCGGGATGGCACCCAAGACGGGTACACCCAGGGTGCGCTCCACGTCCTGCGAGGTGTGTACAACGTTCGATTCCAGCCACTCCAGGAAAAAGACGATGATCCCGCCCAGCAGCGCGCCGGCAATGCCTCCGGCCAGGGTGTTGATCTTGGTTTTGGGCGAGTAGAGCGGTGCATCGCGGGCGTCGTCCACAATCGAAACTTCTATGCGATCCCGCTTGTCCTGTTGGGCGTTCCATTCAAGCCGGTCTTCGACGAAGACCTCGGCCGCGGTCTGCACAATCTGGATAGCTACGTTCGGATTGGGGTCTTGGGTGTCGATCAGGATGGTGAAATCGGACGTTTCAGGGTTGACGTTCATCTTAGCCAGCAGGTCATAGGTGGTCATGTCCAGTTGTGCCCGGTCAATGACCTTCTGCGCCGTTTTATGGGAGCGGATGTTAATTCCGTAGTTGCGCAGCAGGTCCTTGGCTGCACCGACCAGACCCCAGTCGGCGCGGGCTGGCATGACGTTGAGTTTAATCTCGGCGCGGTAGATGGGAGTCATTGTCTTGCTGAAGCCATAGGCGCTGACAGCGGCAATGACGGTCAGCAGGATAATGACCCACCCACGCCGGCGCAGAATTCGCAGATAGTCTAGTAGCTCCACTTCACTAACCTCCTCCCCTAGAATGGGCAGCTTATTTTACCACATCTCCGTCCAACATACAATTTTGGGGTTCAGAACCCTTTTTATTCCTGCCCACGCCGGGACAGGGCGCGACGGTACAGCCAGTATAGCGTGGGCCGGTAGACGTAGTCCCAGGCTCCGACGTAGCGCACCACACGCCCGCCGAACCCCCGTTTGAAGCGGTAGACACCCCACAGTCCATCGTGCCGTTCGAGGAAATGGGTCTCCAGGGTCTCCTCGTTCTCGTCGGGGACGCCCCACAGATCGTAGGTGCGAGAGCCCTGTGCCCTGGCCCACTGTATGGCCTCCCATTGCAGCAGGTAGTTGGGCATGCGGTTGCGGTGAGCGTCACCGGAAGCGCCGTACATGTACCACGCTTTGCCACCGCAGGCGAAAGCCATCACTCCGGCAATCAACTCTCCGTCGTACTCGGCCAGCAGCAATCGCCCGATGCCCTGCGGCACAAATAGCCGGTAGACAGCTTCGTAGTACGCGCGGCTATGCACGCCAAACCGGTCACGCTCGGCGGTGGTGAGCATCAGGTCGTAGAAAGAATCCAGGTCCCGCTCTGTGCCCTCGCGCACGGTCACACCCTTGCGCTCGGCCAGCCGGACGTTGTACCGGGTCTTAGATTTCATCCGCGCCAGGATGTCCTCCGGCTCCGGCGCAATGTCCACCAGGATAGTCCGCTGAGGCTGCACTGTCTGTGGGCTGGGATGAAACCCCCACCCCTCCAACCGCTGAGCCAGGGCGGGATCGTCCTCATCGTCGGGCTCAACTTTGAGGAGGACGGCCCGTTGCTGCCGGCAGAGGCGATGCAGCGCTTCCAGGAGGGTGCCGGTCAATGCATCGTCCGCCCAATTGAGCAGCGGGCCTTTTGGTCTCCTGTGTCTCCCGTAGTTGAGGCGACCACTATAGATTTTATCCCAAGTCCCTCCGCTCTGGCTCTAGCCAGCCTCAATGTCTCATCTGTATTTGCAGAGCCGGGAGAATCAAAATAGACAATCTGTACCTCTTTCGCCATAGTAATTTCCTCCCGATAGTTGGCTGATAATTGACTTCCCCTTTTTTACTGAACATGGAAGAGCGCACTGGCTTCTTTTTTGCCGTCAGCATACAGGTCTACCTTATAATCTCCTCTTGGCCATTGATAATCAGGCAAGGGACGCCTCATGATTGCAAAAGTGTAATATGTGCCTCCGCGAACAGTTGAACTCCAGCTGTCAATAAGAAAATTCTCACCGACATCATTTTGTACTTCTCCTCCGATATATATCCATTCCGCTGTTATTTCGGTATCAGGTGGAATATCCGTTACCTTAAACGAGCAAAGAAACACACCAGCGTCAATAGGAAAGACATCTATAGAGTCGAGAGGACGGCCCTCATCATCCAGAGCTGTTGTCATCGTCGCCTCACTTATGATAGCCGCGCCGTTGATAACGCCGTTTCCATTGTTATTTCCATCACAACCCACAAGTGCAACAGCCATCAGGACTATTGCTACAAATATCCGACTCAATAGTGAAGAGCTACTCTGCATATGTATCCTCCATTCATCTTTACGACAGTGTCGACAGGAAATCCTAGCCTTTATTCTCAGGTTTGTCAACGGTGAGCAGTATGTCGCCTATTCACGCTTCTCTGAAACAAAAGTGGCACGCTCTTCCATACGGAGCCAAAGTCTGACATTCCAAGTTCTTCGCAAGCTTTTCAAAGGTCTGTTCACGCTATTTCCCACAACAAGCAATAGTCAGACTCGGTCCTCTCTACTATTTGGAAGCCCTCATGAGAACGATAAGGATCCTTCCTTCGGTGGGACCAATCCATACCATAGCTCCATCCTGTTCCCTATTCCTGGTATAATAGCCATAGTATGTTTGTCGCCCTTCTTGTTGTTTGCTCTGTTATGCATTACGCACAGACACAGTTAGCAAATTATAGCTTCGTACAATGTCATGCCGCAACTATGATTTGACACCATAGGCGACTCCAACTATAATTACGCAATCTTATATACATTGAACTACAATGTGCCTTGACATTAGTCAACCGCTCAAAGAGCCAGAAGAATCTATACCATCGCCGACAAGTAAGTGAAGCTATCAGCAAGGATAGTATCTACTATGCTTACAATCTTTATAGTCGGTGGTAACAAGATGAGTTGACACGTGGATGATTCCCATTTCGAGTTATTCCACACAGATTTCAGGAGGTCATGATGGACGTATTAGAGGAAATCAAGAAAGCCATCTGCAAAGTGCACCCGGGGGTTGATGATAGCAAAATAACTTCGGGGGCTTTGCTGAAGGAAGATTTGGAGATAGATTCTCTGGGACAGGTAGAACTGGTGCTGGCGCTTGAAGATGCCCTTGATCTTTACCTGCCAGATGAGGAATTGGATGGTATTGCTACGGTTGGTGACATAGTCTCTTTGGTCGAATCAAAGCTTAATGGTTGATATGATTAATCGGGTTGTCGTTACTGGCTACGGAGCGATTACACCACTCGGACTGAATGCCGAAGATACCTGGCACAAGTTAATAGTCGGTACATCTGGTATAGACTACATCAGTTTATTCGACGCCAGTGATTTCGATGTGAAGATAGCTGCCGAAGTGAAGGACTTCAGCCCGACTGCTTATCTAGACCCAACGACTGCTCGATATACAGACAGATTCACACAACTTGCTGTTGCAACTAGTCTACAAGCTATTGAAGACGCCAAGCTCAGAATAGATGACACTAATCGATATGACATTGGCATTCTAATAGGCAGTGGTATTGGTGGCCTGGGCTCCATGTCCCGACAAATTGAGGTATTGAATACGAGAGGGCCATCCAGAGTTAGCCCATACTTCATCCCCATGACAATACCAGACAATGCTCCTGGTCAAGTATCAATAAAAACGGGAATCAGAGGGCCAAATCTAAGTCTGGTTTCGGCTTGCTCAACAGGAACGGATGCTCTAGGGATAGCCTACAAAATGATAAAATATGGCGAGAGCAAGCTCATGCTAGCTGGTGGCACCGATGCTGCCGTTACCCCTATCGGTATTGCCGGCTTTTCGCAGGCTGGCGCACTATCAAAGAACAATGACCCTAAAAAAGCTTCAAGACCTTTTGATGCTAAACGTGATGGCTTCGTTGTTGGTGATGGTGCAGCAATTCTAGTCCTGGAGAGCCTCGATTACGCCAGGTCAAGAGGCGCTAATATTCTGGCCGAAATCGTTGGCTATGGAGCAACATCGGATGCTTTTCACATCACTAAGCCGTTGGAAAGCGGCGAGGCAGCAGCTAAGGCGATTGAGCTTGCTTTAGCTGATGTAGACCGTGCTAAGGTTGACTATATCAACGCTCATGGAACTTCAACGCTGCTGAACGACATAGGTGAAACCAGGGCTATTAAGAGAGTTTTTGGCAACAGGGCATATGAAATCCCGATAAGCTCAATAAAATCTATGGTTGGACACATCCTTGGTGCTGCTGGAGCACTCGAGGCGCTTGTCTGCTGCCGGGTGATAAATGAAGGTGTTATACCACCCACGATAAATCTTGAAAATCCCGACTCGGAATGTGACCTGGACTATGTGCCAAATGTGGCCAGAACTGGCGACGTCCACACAGCTATCTCCAACTCTTTCGGTTTTGGCGGACACAATTCGGTTCTTGCTATTAGTCGATACTCCGAGCACTAGAGAAGACCATTGGCGAACTTGTCAAAGACAACTGTTGGGGTTGACATTATAGAGATAGAGCGTATTGAGCAGGCTGTATCGGCCTGGCAGGGTTCTTTCCTCAAGCGTATTTACACCGAGGCTGAACTGGAAAGTTGCCATAGCGTGATTCCAAGTTTAGCTGCCCGTTTTGCTGCCAAGGAAGCGACGATGAAAGCTCTTGGTATTAATAGTAGAGGTTTGAATTGGCGAGATATCGAAGTTCTTTCAAATAATAATGGCGCTCCTCTAGTCCAGCTTCATGGCCGAGCTTATAAGAAAGCCGAGGAGCTTGGGGTAACTGGAATCTCGGTCTCCATGTCACACAGCAAACAATACGCCGTTGCATTTGTAATTAGTGATGCTATCTAACATGGTTCTTTGCAATTTACTGGGCATCGAATATCCTGTGATTCAAGGCGGGATGGCCTGGCTTGGAACAGCTGAGCTAGTATCAGCGGTATCCAATGCTGGTGGCTTGGGAGTAATCGGCAGCGGAGATGCTCCACCCGACTGGTTAAGAGACCAAATCAAATCGACTCGAGAGAGAACTGACAGACCTTTTGCCATTAATATTCTGTTGATGTCCCCTTTTCTTAAGGAAAACTTGAAGACAATTCTGGATGAGAAGGTTGGTATCGTTACTTTCGGCGGTGGCAATCCAGGTATTCATATCCCCCCCTTGAAAGAAGCCGGAATCAAGGTCATGCCGGTTGTCTCCAGCGTGGCTCTAGCACGGCGTCTGGAAAGGCTTGGCATAGATGCTATTATTGCTGAAGGCATGGAATCAGGCGGTCATGTTGGCGAGACAGCCACCATGGCGCTGGTACCTCAAGTAGTCAATAGTGTCAAGGTGCCGGTGATAGCTGCTGGTGGAATTGCTGATGGGCATGGATTGGCAGCGGCTTTAGCTCTCGGAGCTCAAGGAGTGCAGATGGGGACACGGTTTATCTGCTCCGAAGAATGCATCGCCCATCCAAAATTCAAAGAGCAGATTCTGCAAGCTCAAGACCGGGCAACAGTGGTTACTGGAGAGTCAACAGGGCATCCAGTGCGTTGCCTGGAAAACAAGCTTACGAGTCAATTTATGGCTCTAGAAAAAGCGGGGGCATCTAAAGAAGAACTAGAAGAACTTGGCAGGGGGAGATTGTCCTCAGGGGCTATTGAGGGCAATGTAGAAGAAGGTTCGCTCATGGCAGGTCAAATAGCAGGACTGATAAAAGAAATAAAACCTGTCAAAGCAATCATTGAGGATATCATGAGTGAAACTGAAGAAGCGATTGGCGCTTTAAGCAGGCTTAAATTAAGGGGATAGATAAATGGTCGAAGAAGCAAAAACCGTTTATGTTTCCCCAGAGCAAGTCTTTCAAGCTTTCTTCTCACGGAGAGCTTTGTGAAGCAGAGAGTTGTAGTCACCGGGGCAGGGATGGTCACTCCATTAGGTACAGGAGTAAACAAAAACTGGACTGCTCTTTGCCATGGTCAATCAGGCATTGGCCCTATCACTCGTTTTGATGCCTCTTCCCTCAAGTGCCAGGTAGCTGGTGAAGTAAAAGACTTCCAGCCCGAAGATTTCATGGACAAAAAGTTTATAAGTCGTTTCGACCCTTTCATTCAATATGCGATGGCAGCATCAACGATGGCAATGAAGGATTCTGGACTCAAAGAGAACGAGTATAACCATGATAGACTTGGGGTGGTGATAGGAACAGGAACTGGAACTAACATTTTCTTTGAAGATTCACATAAGTTTGTGGTACAAGGAAATCTTAGAAAGGTTCCACCCTTCTTTCTTATAAATAACACGGGGAATCTGGCAGCTGGAGTGGTAGCTATTAAGTTCGGAGCTAAAGGGCCTAATCATTGCCCACTGGAAGCCTGTGCTGCTGGAACCAATGCCATAGGTTTAGGTTTTAGACTTATTCAATGGGGAGAAGCCGACATAATTATTGCAGGTGGCGCTGATGCTGGAATCACCCCCACCTGCATTGCTTCATTGGATTTACTTGGTGCTCTCACTTCTAAAAGAAACAATCAACCTGAAAAAGCCAGCCGGCCCTTTGATGGTAGCAGAGATGGCTTCGTTGTCAGTGAAGGTAGTGGAATAGTAGTTTTAGAGGCTCTGGACATAGCTTTAAGAAGGGGAGCAAAAATTTATGGTGAGATTGTAGGTTATGGTAATAACTCCGATGCCTTCCACTATACCTCTCCTGCACCTGAAGGGAAAGAACAAGCTAAATGTATACAACTTGCCCTCCAAGATGCCGGCATAAGACCCGAGGAAGTGGATTATATAAATGCCCACGGCACCTCTACGATCCTCAATGATATATCCGAAACCAGAGCCATAAAGGAAGCCTTTGGTGAGCATGCCAGGAAATTGGCTGTAAGCTCCAACAAATCCATGACAGGTCACATGTGGGGTGCATCCGGGACCGTGGAAGCTATTTTTTCTCTTCTTACTCTCAGGGACAACGTTGTCCCGCCAACTATTAACCACGAAACTCCTGACTCCGAATGCGACCTGGACTACGTACCAAACCATGCCCGAAATGCAAACGTAAATGTAGTCCTTTCCAATTCTTTTGGTTTTGGTGGTATCAACGGTGTTTTGCTTCTCAGAAGACTCTCCGAATTTTAAAAGTGCTGCTAGGGAAGCGATTGGCTTTTTAAACAAGCTCAGTGCAAAGGAATAAACAATTGGGCAAAGAAGCAAAAACCGCTTATGTTTTCCCAGGGCAGGGGTCTCAAAAGGTAGGCATGGGGAAGGACATTTATAATAACTATCCATCAGCCAGGGACGTTTTTGACGAGGTAGATGAAACTTTAGGCTTTTCTCTATCTCGTTTGTGTTTTGAAGGTCCTGAGGAAGAGCTCACACAAACTATTAATGTTCAGCCAGCCGTATTAACTGTGAGTATTGCCTGTTTCAGAGCAGCTCAGGAGGCTAGCAATAATAGCTTACCGCCTCCCGCCTTTGTTGCCGGACACAGTTTAGGTGAATATACAGCCATGGTGGTTGCTGAAGTACTCAGTTTGTCTGATACAGTACCCTTGGTTCGTGAGAGAGGACGATTGATGAGCGAGGCTGGCAAAAAGACCACTGGCGGAATGTTAGCTGTACTAGGTTTGGACGAAGAAACTATCAGGGAAATTTGTTTCTCAGCAGGCACCGAGATTTCCAACATCAATTCTCCAGGCCAGATTGTCATCAGTGGTGCTACAGATAAGTTGGCTGAAGCCAGAAGTCTGGCCGAGATACGAGGTGCTCGCCGGGTTGTTCCCCTGAAAGTAAGTGGTGCTTTTCATTCCGCATTAATGGAACCAGCTCTGGACGGCTTGAAAAAAGCCATCTCAAAGTTGACTTTTCAAAAACCATCAGTTCCAGTTGTAGCTAACGTTACTGCTCAGGCGATGACCGATAATGAAGCCATAAAAGAAGAACTCGTTAGTCAGGTACTTCATTGTATCCAGTGGCAACGGTCTGTTGAGAATATAGTAGCTGAAGGTGTAACTACCTTCTTTGAGATAGGCCATGGACAGGTGCTCACTGGTTTGATTAAGCGAATCAGCCCTGGGGTGCAGGTTTTTAATATCGGTGACGTCGAGACTGTTAGACAGATTAGCCAGCGAGTAAGCTATACAGCAGGTATGGAGTCCCGCTAACTTGTATGCATGTAGAAAAGCCTGACTCATGTAAAGCCAGGGTTTTTCTCAACATTGAAACAAACCGCATTTGCTTACTGCAACACATGAAATCGTCTCAAACAGAGAATGAGGAGGTTCAATCATGTCCATTGGTTACAACAAAGAAGGTAAGATTGCTGTTTTTACTTTGAACCGCCCTGAAGCCTTGAATGCTGTCGACCCGGAAAGCGCCAGGGAGCTAAGCCAGGCTTTAGTTGACTTTAGAGACGACGATGAACTGCTGGTTGGTATTATCACAGGTGCAGGTGACCGGGCTTTTTCCATCGGGGCCGATATTAAGACAATGCTCCCTGAGATGAAGAAAAACAGGGAACAGCCATCAGCAGAACCACCGACTATTATGCGCGGGCTTAGCCTGTGGAAACCAATGATTGCTGCCATAAATGGTGCCGCTCTAGGTGGTGGTCTGGAGATAGCCCTTGCCTGCGACTTGAGGATAGCTTCAGAAAACGCTACTTTCGGACTGCCGGAAGTTACGCTAGGGCTGATCCCTGGTTGGGGAGGGACACAGCGCTTACCTCACGCTATTCCTCTGGCTAAGGCCGCCGAGCTCTTGCTTACTGGACGACCTATCGATGCCCAAGAGGCATATCGGATAGGATTGGTGAACAAAGTGGTGCCTTCTCAAAAACTTATGCAGATTGCTAAACAGATGGCTGAAATGCTGTGTCGGCCAGCTCCATTAGCAGTGAGAGCAGCCAAACAAGCCATGATTCAAGGAGCCAGTCTTCCATTAGAAGAGGGCCTGGAACTGGAGAAGAAGTTGAATGATTTTCTGGTGACCACCGAAGATTTCGACGAGGGATGCGAAGCCTCCATCGAGAGGAGAAAAGCTGTTTTTAAGGCGAAGTAATCTTCTATATATTGACCACTGCTTGTGTCATGTTCGCATAAATGAGAACCTCATATCCATTGACTAATATCGACGCAGTATGTTACGCTACTGCTTTAGGAGGTAGATAGATTGTATTCACCTGGAGGAGATTGGCAACGCTGGTTTTCTGAACGTCGAGGCGAAGAAACTGCATCGTCTGACCATCATGGATGGACAGCCACCAGGGTGTTCTTGGTGCTTGGTGGAGCTTTGGCCTTGTTTATCCTCCTAAATATATCGAAGGGATTCTATACCGAGTGGCTCTGGTTCAGCAGCCTTGGCTATGGCGATGTCTATGCCACTATTTTGCAGACCAAGGTGCTGCTTTTTTTCTCTGCAGCCATCATCTTTTGTGGCCTGTTTCTGGGGAACTTGCTGCTGGCCAGGCGTCTAACACCTACAACAGAGGCGTATCCTTTAGCTGGGACTACGGCACAACAGCTACAGGGAGTAGTTAAGACAACTGTTATCTTGGGGACAGTATTGCTGAGTCTAATATTCGGCATGGTTGCCCAGGGCAACTGGCAGGTTGTGCTTGAGTACTTCAACGGGCAGCCTTTCGGCATTACCGACCCTGTTTTCCACAAAGAGATCAGCTTCTACGTCTTCTCACTGCCCTTCCTTAACTTTGTGCGAAGCTGGTTCCTGAGCGCGCTGATAATGACCTCGCTCGGCAGCGTTGGAGTATATTTTATCAGCTATACTGTACAGCGACTCAAGTTCGACCTTGCTGGGCCAATATTGGCCCACATCGGCGGACTGACTATGGCTATCATAAGCCTTTTCGCCTGGGGTTACTGGCTTGGCATCTGGGAACTGGTCTTTTCTGAGAGAGGAGTGGTATTCGGAGCCAGCTATGCTGATATGCATGCCAAGCTTCCAGGGCAATGGATACTTCTGATAGTAGCAGTCATCTGCATCTTTGTGCTTCTGGCATCCATATTGCAGCGGAATTCACGCTGGGCCACCTACGGCATTGTAGGATGGGTTGGAATTGCTATCATTGTCGGGGGGATTTTCCCTGGCTTGGTACAGCGTTTTCAAGTACAGCCCAATGAACTGGTTTTGGAGAAGCCCTACATTGAGTATAATATTGAGTTCACCAGAGAAGCCTTCGCTCTGAACCGGATTGAAGAGCAGGCATTTCCTGCCGAGGAAGCACCAAGCCGCCAGGATATAGTTCAAAACGAGGCGACTATAAACAATATCAGGCTCTGGGACCACCGTCCACTCAAGGATACCTACAACCAGATACAGTCCATCAGACTCTACTATGACTTCCATGATGTTGATGTCGACCGCTATATCATCGACGGCGAGTATCGGCAGGTTATGCTATCGGCCCGTGAATTGTCCGCAGATAAACTGTCAGCTCAGGCACAGACCTGGGTCAACCGCCAGCTACAGTTTACTCATGGCTACGGTATCGCACTAAGCCCGGTTAATGAAGTCAGCACCGAGGGATTACCTACGTTGCTGGTGAAAGACATTCCCCCCACTGGTGACTTCGACATAGAACAGCCAGAGATATACTTTGGTGAAAAGACAAATCATTACGTCATTGTGAAAACAAAGACTCAAGAATTCGATTATCCTATGGGTGATGAAAATGTCTATAGCTACTATGAAGGGGAAGACGGAGTTAACATAGGCAGTTTCGTCAACCGATTAGTCTATGCATGGCAATTTGGTGACTTCAATATCCTCATCAGCAGTGAGCTAACGCCTGAGAGTCGCATACTCTATTATCGAAATATCAAGGAGAGGGTTAAGCACCTGGCGCCATTTTTGAGGCTGGATAGCGATCCTTACCTGGTAGTGATAGAGGGAGAACTATTCTGGATACAGGATGCCTATACTACCAGCAAGCGCTATCCCTATTCTGAGCCTCTTGGGGATGGGTTAAACTACATCCGCAACAGCATTAAAGCAGTCATTGATGCCCACGATGGTAGCGTAACTTTTTATGTCACTGATCCTGACGATGCTCTAATACGCACCTATCAAACTATCTTTCCTGAGCTCTTCGTCTCCGCAGAGCAGATGCCTGATTCCTTGCATGCCCATCTTCGCTATCCCGAGGACATGTTCAACATCCAGGCCTCGGTGTATCAAAGTTACCATATGCGTGACACCCGAGTATTCTACAATAAAGAAGACCTGTGGACTGTTCCTAGAGAAGTCTATGCGGGGCAGGAGCAGCCTTTGGAACCATACTATATTATCATGCGTCTGCCCGATGAGGATCATGAGGAGTTCCTACTCATGTTGCCCTTCACCCCAGTGAACAAAAATAATACCATTGGCTGGCTCGCCGCCCGCTGCGACGGAGAAAACTATGGGAAGCTGCTTGCCTACCATTTCCCCAAAGAGCGATTGGTATATGGTCCCAGCCAAATAGAGAACCGAATCCAGCAGGATACTGTCATTACTGAGCAGCTTGCCCTGTGGGGACGTGGTGGTTCTCGGGTCATTCGCGGCAACCTGCTGCTGATTCCTTTGGGCAAGTCCAACTTGTACGTGGAGCCTGTATTCCTCCAGGCAGAGGCCGGTGGGCTCCCAGAGTTGAAGCGCGTTATTGTGGCTGCTGGTGACCAAATAGAGATGAAACATACATTGCAGGATAGCATTGCAGCTATCTTTGGCTCTGAGCCAATACCGACCGAGCCAACAGCCAAGCCCCCAGCTTCTGAGGAACTAGAAGAGCGACCGACTGAACCTGCAATCGAACCAACCACTCCAGCAGAGCCAGAAGAGGCAGTAACCGTTGACATAGCCAGTCTAATCGAGCAGGCTCAGCAGCATTATGAGAATGCCCAGCAGCATCTTAAGAAAGGTGATTGGTCTGGCTACGGAGAAGAGCTCGATGCCCTGAAGACAGTGCTGGACCAGTTGGCAGATATCGCTACTGAAGGGAAAAAGTAACCACACTTTCCCTACAATCGCGATTTCTATTGAGCTGGGTCTAGAAAACGCTTTATTGCCCTGTAATTGAATCGCTCTATCCGCATACAAGTCTCAACCACACCGAACTCGCTAATCAGGGTCATCGAGCCAAGTTGCAGGGCACTTACAGGTTCTTCAAAATACAGGATGCCGGCCTGTAAGAAGAACTCCAAATCCAGCCCATACAGCATAGGCAAAACTCAAGCCTATACGCCTCGAAGCAAAAGTGAAGGCGGCAAAGGAAAGCCCGTAGAAGATGAATGCAGGTAGTACCACATATTTCCAAAACAATGGCCAACTTATAACAACAACCTCCTACAAACTTGGAGAAGATATGATGGTTCGTCCTTCATTCGGGCAAACACGTTTCGATTATAGCTTTCACGAATGAGACGAAGCAACCTGTAACCACCATAATCCAGGAAAGAGTCATGCAAGACATTCCTGCAAAACACTCACTGGGCCTTCTGTAGTTAATCAAATATCCACTCAGGAAAAGCGCGTTCGTACTGGCGCAACTTGAATTATAAATCGGAACCATGTTCGGGTGAGCTTGACCGTTACATTGGCAAATGCTAGCATTCGACAAAAGAGAGGAGGCTCGGCAAAGTGCGAGGAAGTACGATGGACTTATTTGAGGCAGATAACTTAGAGGCAGCGGGGGGATTGCTGGAACTTCACTGGCAATTCAGAGCGTCGCGAGTTTTACTGACGGCTCATCAGCTTGGCGTTTTCGAGGTACTTCGACAGCCGAAAACAGCTGAGGAGATATCAGTACAGTGCAACACCCACATCGGCATGACAGAAAAACTACTTACCGCTTGCTGCGCCTTCGGTGTTGTGCGACGTGATGCAAATCTTTTCACCTTGACACAATTGGCACGTGATACACTCCTGTCCGAAAGTCCACGCTATCTTGGCGGTGTCCTCGACCATGGCGAAAGTCTCTGGTGGTTCTGGACAGGACTCCCTGAAATTGTCCGAACAGGGCAACGACGAGCAGGCCCTAAGCCACCTGAATCTATCACGTCCCGCTGGCATGAGCACTGGATTTGGGCAATGCACGGTACCGCTGCTAATGGCGTAGGACAATGGTTAGCAGGACAGGTGAATTTGAATGACCGTAATTCGTTGCTTGATTTAGGTGGGGGCTCGGGAACCTATAGCCTTGCTTTATGTCAACGCTTTCCCAATTTGCGAGCGGTTATCTGGGACCTACCGCAAACTATCGCTATCGCCGAGCAGATTATTGAGCGTTTTGACATGAAGGACAGGATCACTACACAAACAGGTGATTGGAAGCATGATGAATTTGGCAAAGGCTATGACTGCATGTTGATGTCTAACATTATGCATGGGCCTGGTAGCGAAGCGGAAACCAAGCTGGCAAAAGCAACCCGTGCACTGGTGCCAGGTGGATTGCTTATTATACACGACTTCTTGTTGAACAATGATAAAAGCGGGCCTCTGCCAGCGGCATTATTCAACCTGATGGTCGGTGCTTATACGGTGAGTGAATTACTTACCATCATTCGTTCGGCAGGTTTCATAGATGTATCTCTTATAGCCCACAACCACCAGCGAGGAAATGGCGTTATCATAGCAACACAGCAATAATCTCTAAACAGACTGAGCTCCAAGACTATTTGATTTCATTCCCACATCTTATGTTTGGCAATCTAATTAATCCTGAAATTGATGGTGCAATAGTTTAGCTGTGCTGAAACTAGCGCTAGTGCTTTGCACCCATTGATTGTACCACCTTCTGATTTTATAGCTCCCATCCTGAAACTTGCAAAATTCTCTAGTTTTTGCTAAATTTCTAGAGATAAAGTAAAATGTTAGGTCCCGTCACTACATGCTAAGTTCCCAAAACGGAGAGGACTCTGAGCGAACGAACCATAGTCAGTATAAGTGAAGCCAGCCGCATGCTCGGTGTGAGCGAGACAACGCTGCGGCAGTGGACAGATGAAGGCAAGGTAAGAGCTTTTGTAACTCCCGGTGGACACAGGCGTTATAACAAAGCTGAACTGCGGAGCTTTACAGGCAAACAACAGCGAGTGCATGGCATCAAGGATTTAGTAGCCAAGATAGAAGAAACTCCGCATCTGCACAGGGAACTGGCTCACACGTATTTCGGTACTGCACCCTGGTATAACAAGCTCGATAGCGCGTCTCAAAAGCACCTGGCAGAATCGGGTAAGCAACTGCTCCATCTGGTCATAAGATACATAACCGAGCCATTGAAACAAAAGGAGGTTGAGGAACATGCCCGGAGCATTGGTAGTGACTTCGGCAAGCAAGTAGCTAAACTGGGGTTGTCTCTAACCGAATCGATCGAAGTTTTCATGCTACATAGGAATCCTGTCATAAATGCAGCCACAGACCTCATGAAAAGGCGTGAAGCATTGAACGAGCGGACGGTAGAAGCCATACCGTTAGTGACACATATCATGGATGAGACTCTTATCGCGCTGGTAGCAGCATACCAGCAGTATCGGGATAACCCCTTAAACAAAGATTGGAAGACATGAGAGTTGCAAAATGATATCGATTTCAAAACTACTTTGTGATGCAGCTGGTCCAGGCGACGCTCTACGCTATGGCAAACAGGCCCAGACTACGTCGGGCATAGCTCATCCAGTCATCGATAAGCCACGGCCTATTGTGGTCTGGAACTGTACTGGACAGTGCAATCTTCATTGTGTTCACTGCTACAGCAGTGCCAGCAGCAATCAAGACCCGCCTGAAGTCTTAAACACCCAGCAGGCAAAATCATTTATCCGTGACCTTGTTGATTTTGGCGTGCCCGTGCTGCTTTTTTCAGGAGGTGAACCATTGCTCAGAAAGGACATCTTTGAGCTTGCTGGGTTTGCAAGAGAACAGGGAATGAGGATTGTCATTTCCAGTAATGGTACTCTCATTACCAAGGAGATAGCCAAGAAAATACGCAACACTGATTTTGCTGAGGTAGGTATCAGTCTGGATGGCATCGGTGAAAGAAACGACCGTTTTCGGGGCAAAAACGGTGCCTACAAAGCTGCGTTACAGGGTATCCAAAACTGTGTGGCTCTGGGACAGAGGGTATCTTTGCGCTTTACCATCACTCGTTCCAACTATTCGGAAATCCCTGCCATATTTGACCTTGCAGAGAGAGAGGGTGTAGAGCGGATTTGCTTCTACCACCTTGCCTATGTAGGCCGAGCAATTGACTTCAGTCAAGATGACTTGAGCCATTCCGAAACCAGGGCTGCAGTAGACCTAATCTGTGAACGTACCATAGACCTCTACCAGCGTGGCCTTCCCAAAGAAATCCTTACTGTGGGCAATCATGCGGATGCCATTTACCTCTACCTTAAACTGAAGGACCAAGACCCTGAGCATGCTGCGAAGGCCTTGGCTTTGCTTCAAACTAATGGCGGCAACAATTCTGGCATCCGCATAGGAGCCGTCGACGATTTGGGAAATGTTCACGCAGACCAGTTCTGGCAGCATTATTCTTTTGGCAACGTATGTAAGCGGAAGTTCGGCGACATCTGGATGGATACTTCAGATCCATTGATGCATGGGCTAAAGGACAGAAAAGGATTGCTTAAGGGGCGTTGTGCAAAGTGTCAATATCTTGATTTATGCAATGGAAACTTACGGGTGCGAGCTGAGACAGTTTTCGATGATGTTTGGGCTGAAGACCCAGCATGCTACCTGACCGACAGTGAAATCGGATTAGCTAAATGGCAAGCGAAATAACCAAGGAAAGTCAGTCAAGAAATACAGGAACCATTACCCCTAAGCTACAAATGGTGGCTTGGGAAATAACCCGGAGCTGTAACCTGTTCTGCGCTCACTGTCGAGCCTCAGCTGTCAACAATCCCTACGAGGATGAACTATCCACTGAAGAATGTTTCCATTTAATCGATGAGATACTGGAGATAGGCAAGCCTGTCTTAATCCTCACCGGGGGTGAACCACTTATGCGCCATGACCTCTTGCAAGTTGGGAAACGTGCGGTGGAAGGTGGACTGCGAGTAGTTATGGGTACTAATGGCACCCTTATCACCAAAGAGATTGCT
>JAXHUK010000105.1:0-5841 GCA_034189725.1 Chloroflexota bacterium
GCATAAACCGTCTGGCCCTGGTGGTATCGTCTTGCCATTGCTAGCACCCCCCCTTGTGAATTACCCTACCGTAGTGAGTAGGCCTTTCTCCCAGGGGGAAGCTGGCAGGTAGTTTTACCTTCATGCTGATTGTCGAAGCTATCATCACGCCCATATTCCTTATCCTGTTCAACATTCCGATCTTTATGCCCAGGTTGGCACTGATAATAGTACTGGCAACAGTGGGCTTCTCCTCTGTAGGCACTCTATTCTCAGCGCTATCCGCCAACACAAAAGCACGAGATATCATGCTTCCTCTGCTATTCTTCCCAATCGTTGTTCCTGTCATCATCGCTGCGGTGGAGGCTACAGGAATGATACTCGAAGGTAAATCATGGGCAGATATGCTCAACTGGGTCGGGATAATAGTAGCATTCGATGCTATCTTTCTGGTAATATCAGCACTGGTATTTCAATTCGTCATCGAGGAGTAGTGCAGCCACCAAGACACCAAGCTACACACAAAGAGTAAGTGCTTAGTGCATTGCTACTTTCGGGGCTTATAATGTGGCTACATAAGGAGGATGATCAATGAGAGAAAAAGGTGCCCTATGGAATAACATTCTGCTTGGGCTCAGCTTCATACTTATGACAGCTACCCTTTATATGGTCTTCATCTTTGTACCTACTGAGGAAGCAATGGGCGTGATACAACGCATATTTTACGTCCACGTACCCCTGGCCTGGGTTGCGTTCCTGTCGTTCTTCGTTGTTTTCATATGCAGCATTCTCTATCTCTGGAAACGATCTACGAAATGGGACATACTTGCGCGTTCCTCTTCAGAGGTGGGGATTGTGTTCACCTCGCTGGTGCTCATCACCGGACCCATCTGGGCTAAACCAGTCTGGGGGGTATGGTGGACCTGGGATGCCCGGTTGACAGCAACACTCGTTCTGTGGATAACCTATATCGCCTATTTGTTAATACGCAGCTACACCGCTGAGGAGGCACGCGGGGCAAGATTCGCCGCAGTCATCGGTATAGTAGGCTTTGTCAACGTTCCCATTGTCGGCCTGGCTATCACCCTCTGGAGAACACAGCATCCCCCGGCAATAATCTTCAGGGAGGGGATTGCCCCACCAATGCTTTTGACTCTGCTGGTGAGCATTACTGCGTTCACCGTGTTATATGCTCTCCTGGTTGTGCGCAGTTTTTCATCAAAGAACCTGGAGGCCGAAGTCAAGCGTCTCAAAGATTCACTATTCAGATAGGAGGTACCTTCTATGGAAAACGCTGGCTATCTCTTCGCAGCGTATACCATCATCTGGGCACTGGTATTCGGATACACACTTTCTCTCTACCGAAAGCAAAAGAAGTTGCAACGCGATGTAGACCTACTCAAAGAAAACTTGGAGGAAAAGTAAATTAGAAAGAATACTACACTCTTGACCGATGCAACTTGAACATTTATTATATGTAGTGGAGTGGAGCTCAGTGCCAAACTTCAAAAGGTATGGCAGATACCCATAGTAATTGGGTAGTTTGACGAATGTACTATATGACCAATACATGGTAAAACATATATAGCAGCAAATTACAGATGCTAATATTGATAGAACAAAAAAAGAAAGGAGGTTAAGGAGATGAAAGGGAAAGCGAAGCTACTGGTCGGTGTAGCAGCAGCGGTGGTGTTAGTACTATCGTTCGGTGTGCCAGCCATGGCTGACAACGATCTGCATAATGCAAGCATGTTGACAGAGGCAGATGCCTGTGCCGGTTGCCACAGGGCTCACACTGCACAAGCCGGCAAGCTGTTAAAAGCTGGGGATACTCAGGATCAATTCTGCTTCTCCTGCCACGATGGTACCGGTGCTTATACCAACGTCGTTGATGGTGTTCTTGAAGGTAACAGCACTTTCGGGGTTGGTGATGACAGCGACGGCAATCCGCTGAAGGGCGGCGGTTTCACCTATGCGATGATGGATATCAATCATGACGGTAGCGTAGTCAGTGGCGGTGTCACATCAGTGCATAGCGCGGACGGTGTTGGCTCAAGCGATGATACAATCTGGGGTAGTGGCCCTATAAACAGCTCGGAAGAGGACTATGGCGTCACAGTAGACTTAGCGTGTGGCGACTGTCACAATCCCCACGGTAATGGCAACTACCGGATTCTCAGGGGCAATCCCAACGGAATGGAAAACGAAGGCAGCTTAGCTGCAGTGGATGTAGCCGATCAAGACCCGATAGTCTACGAGATAACCCATACTGCCAATGGCTATCGAGACATGAGCGACTATAGCGCCCCGACTTCCAATGCTATCGGCGAGTGGTGCTCACAGTGCCATACCAGGTACTGGGCTTCAGGCGGCTCTGGACATACCGATTCAACAGATATGGTCTTCGCCTACCGGCACATGACCAACGGGTTGAACGGCAGTTGTTTGGCCTGCCACGTAGCGCATGGTACCTCGGCAACCATGGGCACCTATTCAGGTGCGGTAACGTACCCCGATGGAACCACTCAGGGTGCAACCCCTGCTGATGAAAGCAGACTGCTCAGTGGTAACAATCGTAGCGTGTGTACAGACCCCGACTCCTGTCACGGCGACCAAGGGACATGGGATCTGTTTACAGACTAGAAGGTATTCTACAACCAAGCTTTTGGAAATGTACAGGATAAACGTAAGTTAGGAAGAGGGGCTGGGCTTCCCACCCAGCCCCTCAATCTATCTCAGTCTCATAGTCCAGGTCATGCACCAGTCAGATGGGATTCACCACATATATGTGTAACTTGTGTGAAGCGATGGATAAGATCAGATTGCTTATAGTAGATGACAACTCCAACTTTCGAGAAATAATCCGCTCCATCTTGAACACACAATCCGATCTTGAAGTAGTGGGAGAGAGCGAGGACGGCCTGGATGCTCTGAAAAAGGCAGCGGAACTTCTGCCCCAGGTAATCCTCATGGATGTGGCAATGCCCAGGATGGGGGGGCTTGAAGCCACACAACGTTTGCGAGAGCAACTGCCGGAGATAAAGGTTATCGGGCTCAGTATACATGACAGCGAGGAGTATCGCGATTCAATGCTGGGGGCTGGAGCTTCAGCTTACCTTCTGAAATGCTCACCCTTCCCGGAACTGCTATCAACGATAAGAGAAATGACATAAACCAAGGGCCAGCGATTTATGAGCTATCGCTGACCCTTGAGAACCAGCACAACCAATACTTACTCATCATCGATATCTTCCTCTATAAGCCCCCTGCTCAGAGCATATTTGATAAGCTCTGTACGGTTACGTAATTGCAGCTTTGCCATCATACTGGCACGATGTTTCTCTACAGTCCTTACGCTCAGGCATAGCTCATCGGCCATCTCACGGTTTGTTTTCCCCTGAGCAGCCAGTCTCAGAGCTTCCTTCTCCCGTTCCGTCAACTCAGCATACTTATCTTCCTCGTGCCGCTTCTCCGATGCTCTCAAGTAGCCACTTAGCAGGAATTTGCTCACCAGCGGAGAAAGGTAGACATTACCTTGATACACCTCCCTGATAGCTGAGAGCAACTCCGCAGCTTCGGTGTCTTTCAGCACATAACCTGAGGCACCCGCCTGCAGCATAGGGAAAAAATACTCCTCACTCTCATGCATAGTGAGTGCAAGCACCTTCACTTCTGGTAATATCTTCCTGAGTTCAGTTGTTGCCTCCAGACCATCTTTTCCGGGCATAGAAACATCCATCAACACCACATCCGGTTTTAGTTCAGATGCCCGGCTCACAGCTTCCATGCCATTGCTTGCCTCTCCAATCACTTCCATATCGGGATCACCACCAAGGAGTGCTTTTAGTCCGGCGCGAATGAGGGAATGATCATCAACAATCAAGACTCTAATTTTAGTCATGGATATCATCTCCTAAAGGTATTTGCGCCACGATCGTCGTTCCTTTACCCAGTTTAGATTCAATATCCAACGAACCTGATAACAAAACGATCCTTTCCTGCATACCACGTAGACCCCAACCTCCATCAAGCCCTGGTTCTTCCAAGACCGAACCAGGGACAAAACCTTTACCATTGTCTTGAATGATTAGTTCAAGAGTACTGTCTACTATCGAAAGCTTTACTTCTACTTTAGAAGCCTTGGAATGCCTCACTATGTTTGTGAATGCCTCCTGTGCCACTCTAAACACAGTTACCTCGATCTCCGTCGGCAATCGCTGCTTCAGAGTATCCAGTTCGAGATTGATGTCAATATTAGCGCCTCCCAGATTCTGCTTGGCATACCACCGTATCGCTGGTACCAGACCAAGATCATCCAGTACCGCAGGGCGCAGTTCCAGAATCACCTTCCGAATCTGAGATAGAACATCGTGTGCCATTCTGTTGGTCTCAAGGAATTTCTCCTGCTCCTCTTTCATATCTTCAGGTAGTGAAGCGGCTGCCATTGAGGTGCTCATCATCAGAGCGGTTATAGCCTGCCCGGCTTCATCATGCAGCTCTCGTGCAACTCGCTTACGCTCCTCTTCCTGAGCAGTAATGAGTTTTCTCAGTAGTTCGCCACGGCCTCGTTCCCTATGCCGTAATTCCTGATACAGACGATCTTTTTCTATAGTAACCGCAATCTGGTCCGCCAGCGTCTGGGTTAAAGAAACATCCATTGCCTGCAGATCAGCCACATCGAACAAGCTCAATATGCCCATAAGGACTTCTCCTAAAAACAGGGGGGCGCAGACTATATTACTGGAATGTGTGAGCCCGCTCCTAGCCTTTTCAAGATTATCCCTGTTGATAATACTTATACTTTCTTCGAGATCCTCCACCTCATGCACTGCACAAATAGCTGCAGCCTCATCCACGCGAGTTGCAGCGCCTGCTATCCACTCCTCAGGTTGCAAACTAACCTGTGAAAGAGGCTCAGCATCACATCCAAAGCTAGCTTCAACTGAAAATCGGAGCTCATCTCTGTGATATAAGAACAGAATCCCTGCCGCGCCCGGGAGAATTACAGATAGTGCATTCATAACTCTTTGTAGCTTATTATGCAGGTTATCGGTTGAGCTAAGTATCTGGGCACATTGAACCAGAGTGGATAGCCCCACATTATTACGCACTAACTGCCCTTCCTTCTTTGCCAACAGAAACATCATGTTATTGAAATCCTCGCCTATTGCCGTGATCTCGTCACGTTGGCAATTCTTCTGATAAACCGGACAACCTACATGAGTGAACCGTTCTGGATTCTCATCCGTGGCAAAAATACCTGCTACTTGCCAACATCGTAGATTTTCTGATTTGTAAGCAGGGCAATCAACCTTCTCACAATTCTTCTCCTCCCAGCACTTTACCAGATACGGATTCTCAAACCAGACCTCGAAGCCACTCGCAATAGCTTTGTTGAGCAATTGATGAATCTCAGCACTCGCCTCCCTCAGTTTTCTGGTTGATAGTGCATTATCAATACCAATACCTATTTCATCACTCATCGCCGTAAGCAAACGCAGCGTCTCCGGTTTAATATCGTCAAGATTTGTACCGTATAGTATGATTACCCCCAGCGTCTTTCCTTTAGAACGCAGTGGAGCAACAGCGTAGGCTTTATCCTCTAAATTTTCACCAGTTAATTCTTCAATTGCTGTACCGAAAAGAAGCCCATTGATCACAACCGGGTTTCCTGACGCTATGATCTGGCTGAAAACTTCGGTATGCGGGTCCAGGATTTGCAAGTTATCAGGGGCCTCTCCCAACTCCCCTCGTCGTGCAGCAACGGCTAACTTGCTACCGATCTCGTCCAGCAAATAGATCGCCCCACCCTCTGCCTCCATGATAACCACTGTCTTCTCTAAAACATCAGGGACCTGGAAC
>JAXHUK010000106.1:0-4354 GCA_034189725.1 Chloroflexota bacterium
ACAAACAACGGCATGGTTAACAAGCTGCTTCCCCCCTTCTTCCAACACTGCTGGATCGGTTCCCGCAGACAAAAACCGGGAGAACCTGCTCACACCGATCATTCGATAGTAGAACCGTGATGCCAGGCTCAAAGAGAACGGTGTCATCAATATCGTGATGAATGCAGCGGTCAGAGTAAGGGAATACAGTTCTTCCGAGATCACCTGCGCCTCCAGGGCGAGGGCCGCCAGGATAAAGCTGAACTCACCGATCTGGAACATACCGCTGCCTACAAATAGACTTGTCTTAGCACTGTACCCAAAGAGCCTGGGAATGATGCCCACGATCACAAACTTACCCAGCACTATCGCAACCACTACCCCCAGAACCTCGACCGGATGCTCGATGACAAACCTGGGATCGGCCAGCATACCCAGAGAGGCGAAGAAAAGCGTGGCGAAAATATCCCGTAGCGGTCTTATGTCAGCCAAAGCCTGATTGGCATACTCAGATTCGCTGACCAGCAGCCCCGCCAGAAAGGCACCGATTGCAATCGAAAGCCCGATGGCATACGCCCCCAGGGCTGCGCCGAAGCAAAGAGATACCACAGCTAGCAGGAAGAGCTCACGGGAGCGCACCCATGCCACCCTCTTCAGAACCCTGGGTATTACCCAGAAACCCAGGACAAGTATCAAGCCCAGAAACAGGATTGCCTGCAAGATAGCCCACCCCAGGGATATCAGCAGCTCCGTGCCCGTCCCACCAAGAGAAGGTATGATAACCATCATTGGAACCACACTGAGGTCCTGCACCAGGAGTATTCCAAACATCACGCGCCCATGGGCACTCCCCAATTCACCACGGTCCATGAGTGTTTTCAGCACGATAATTGTACTGCTCAGCGCAATAAAGAAACCGAATACGACCGACTCCGCAATCGAGAGATCCATCAGCCATCCCACGAACAACCCCAATGCTATGGTAATCACTATCTGGCAAATACCACCGAGTATGGCAACCCTGCCTATTTGCCTCAGGATTTTAAGGGAAAATTCAAGACCGAGAGTGAACATCAAGAGCACGACCCCGATCTCCGCCAGTGTTTCCACATCACCGACGTCACGTACCAGACCAAGCACATTAGGACCAATAACAATCCCGCTCAGCAGATAGCCCAGAATGACTGGCAGGTTTAGTCGACGTGCCAGCAATCCCCCTATAAGGGCGACACCCAGTACAATCACCATATTTGCCAGTAATCCGAGTTCTTCCATTAGCACATTTCCACTATAGTAATATAGTAAAGTGTTTTCCCCTTTACGAATTATACATGGTGAATGCCTGGTTAGTACAGTCGGAATCTACGATGCTGCTTACATCCCTGAGAGCTTCTTATATATTACTACGCTTTCCCGGTTAGCCCTAAGGCTTCTCTCAATGACACCTGCAAACCTTTGCCACAGAATCCACGGATTCAGGAGAGCCAGGCAGCCTTGACTTTCAATGTCTTCGAGTCTATGCTAAAAACAGTGTGAGCAAACAGCGAATAGACACGTTACTTGTAGCCCGGGGGCTGGTGGATAGCCGTGAAAAGGCCAGGGTTATGATCATGGGGGGAGCCGTTATCGCCAATAGCAGAACGGTCATCAAACCAAACACCCTGGTTGGTGAGGATGCTGCTATTCACCTGATCCAAAGCCCTCCGTATGTAGGTAGAGGCGGGCTCAAGCTTGAGGGAGCACTCGACCGTTTTCAGATAGATGTTGCTTCAAAGGTAGCTGTCGATGTCGGTGCTTCCACCGGAGGATTCACCGACTGCCTGCTGAAACGCGGTGCAACCAGGGTATATGCGGTCGATGTTGGTTACGGACAGCTTGACTATCGACTGAGGCAAGACCCGAGGGTAGTGGTGATGGAACGGAGCAATGCCCGTTATCCTTTTACATTGCCCGAGCTGGCTGACCTGGCCACAGTGGACGTATCGTTTATCTCACTTGAGAAGGTAGTGCCTACAGTAGCAGATGTGGTAAAGAGCAACGGGGAATTAATTGTGCTGGTCAAACCCCAGTTCGAAGCTGGCCGAGAACAGGTGGGGAAAGGCGGGGTAATACGGGATCCGCTTGTACATGCTTCTGTCTTGGGGCGCTTTTGCAACTGGGCTATCGATCACAACTTCCGGCTGCGAGACCTGGTTACTTCACCTCTCCCGGGAGCTGATGGTAACCGCGAGTTCTTCGTTCGGCTGCAAAAACGTTAGACCAAACATAGGCCCAAAATGAATTCGGTGGCTACTCATTTCGCTTAGCCCTCCAATCCATTGGAGTTTTTGGAGAAAGACAAAGGAACAAGGCTACCTGCACTGTATAAGGGCAGATGTCTGGCAACCTCTCCGCGCTTTATAAAATAAGGTATCTGGGAATAGGGATAGTGGATAATAGAAAGGTTGGCATACTGTTTCAACCCAAATCTGCCGCAGCGGTGGATTTAGGGCAACATCTCGCACAGGTCGTCAGTGACCTGGGTGTCGATGTTTGGCTTTGCTCATCATGGGATGAGAAGAGGGCAAAAGAAGAGGCCGAGAGGACAGAACTCCTCATCTGCCTCGGTGGCGATGGAACCATACTCCGGGCAGCGCGTATTGTGAATGCCATGGCAATCCCTATCCTGGGAGTGAACATGGGACGACTTGGCTTTATGGCTGAGCTGCGCTCTGAGGATGCCCTGAGCCGCGTACCTGATTTCCTCATGGGGCATGGTTGGATCGATGAAAGGGCAATGCTTCAGGCAGAGATCGTCTCAGCAAATACCCCCGTTTTTCATGCGCTCAATGACGTGGTTGTCGCCCGCGGAGAGAGATGTCGACTTATACGAATCAACGCTACCATCGATGGGGAACTGGTGACAACCTATAAATGCGATGGCGTGATTCTGGCAACAGCAACCGGTAGCACGGGCTATTCCCTTGCAGCAGGTGGCCCTATACTTCATCCCCTTGCCAGCGATATCCTCTTGCAACCAGTCGCTGCTCACCTCAGTTCAGGAACTGCCCTGGTGTTGCCATACGATGTAGAGGTAAAGCTCGAACTGAGCACTACCCACCAGGCAACACTGAGCATTGATGGGCAAATTGAGGTCCCCCTTGAAGACGGTGCCGTGGTAAAAATCAAGCGCAGTCCTCACGTTACCAGGTTACTCCGTAGCGGGTGGCCCGCACATTTTTATGGGACATTGATGCAGAGGATGGCGAATGGTGGTGGAAACTCGATATGAAAGTGGAAAAAGCTAAAATAGCCGATGCCCCTCAGATGCACAGGATTATCAACAAATTTGCTGCAGATGGGGGGATGCTCGCCCGTGCCTTGAGCGAGATTTATGAAAATATCCGGGACTATTTTGTAGTCAGGGAAGCTGACAAGGTCATTGCCTGCATAGCGCTCCATGTTAGCTGGTCCGACCTCGCTGAAATAAAATCCTTAGCGGTAATAGAGGATAACCAGAAGCAGGGCATTGGCACCAGCCTGGTGAGCCGATGCATTGAAGAGGCGAGGGAACTCGGTATCGATACATTATTCTGTTTGACATATAAACCGATCTTTTTCCAAAATTGTGGCTTCACTCTCATTGAAAGGTCTGAGCTTCCCCGTAAGGTCTGGGGGGAGTGCTATAGATGCCCCAAGTTCCCCGACTGTGATGAAACAGCGCTGATCATGCATCTGGGGCCACCGCATCGCCTGAGTGATGAATATGATCCAGGAGCGGACTCTACAAACTGAACGTATCTACCAGGGAAAAGTAGTGAGCTTGAGGGTGGATACGGTAGAACTCCCCACCGGTAGAAGCACTACGCGAGAGATCGTAGAGCATGGCGGTTGTACCGCTATCGTGGCCATCGATTCGGATGACAATGTCCTGCTGGTACGCCAGTACCGCAAGGCGGTGGAGAGGATGCTGCTGGAGATACCCGCGGGCGGCCTCGACCCCGGAGAGGACCCGCTCGATTGTGCCCGCCGGGAGCTTGCTGAGGAGACAGGCTTCACCGCCGAACGATGGGAACAGCTGACGGTCTTTTTTACCAGCCCCGGATTTTGCACCGAGGATATGCACCTCTATCTGGCCACTGAGCTGAGACCGCAGAAACGTGCCGCCGATGACGACGAGAATATCGAACTGGTTCGTATACCTCTAGGCACAGTTACCGAGCTTATCGACTCTGGCGAGATATGCGACGCCAAGAGCATCGCCGGATTACTGATGGCACTGCGCAGGAGGAGGGCCGGTTCAGCGACATCACCGTGAGGTCGCGACATCGCCTGCATTCACGTAACAGCACCCTGTTATTTCGAGAGACACCGGCAGGGGCACGGCGTGCCGTGC
>JAXHUK010000107.1:0-13060 GCA_034189725.1 Chloroflexota bacterium
CAAATCAAACGTCAGCTCAAGGACGACCTCATGAGCTTCTCGGTACCGTTCTCAATGTTCCAGGAGATGGAAGCAAATATCCCCGGAAGCTTCCTGGAGCGAAACTCCTGGAAAGCACTCATGAAGTTGAAACGATAAGCGCTCATTTCACGTGAGGTCCTTCAGCGATGCTTTGATCATCTGACTCACGATTGCCTTACTGATGAATCCTTTGGCCACTGCATCCGCGAAGTCCAGCCTGTCGAAATACAGACGCAGGCTCTTGACCTTATAGTTCTCGTACACAAGTACCTCCGCCTGCTTCGATTCGACTTCATGACCATCCTGCAATCTTCCCTTTAAGACGAACTCCTCAAAAAACGTATCACCTTCTACCATTATGGTTATTGGCAGAAGCTTGACCGTGTTCAGATGTCCATAGAGCCAATCGAGCCACCTCCTTGCCCCCTCCTTCCCCACCAGCTTCACTCCGAGAAGCTCGATCTCGCAATCATCGGAAAAATAGGTCAGCACGAGCTCTGTGTCCCTGGCTTCCAACGCGTTATCCAGACCCATCGCAACCTTGCGAATCTGTGCAGACGATAAGCTGGCTTCCATAATCCCTCCTTATCGCATTTGCCAGTAGTGGATCTCTCCGCGCTCGATCCGCCGCCGTATCAGACCGAGAAGCCACACCCTCATGACACGCCTCGTTTGTGGGATCAGCAGCGTGAATCCGAGGGCATCCGTAACGATCCCCGGCGTAAGCAGCAGCAGGCCGCCCACGAGAATCAAGGCCCCTTCAAAGAGCTCGTTGGAGGGAATTTCCCCACGCCCGACACTGCTCTGAATCCGGTAGACTGTAGCCATGCCCTGACTTCTCGCCAGATAGGCCCCGATGATGCCCGTTATCACCACAATGAGTATGGTATACCATACCCCTATGATCGTTCCCAAATAGATGAGCAGCGCCAGCTCAACGAGCGGCGTAATAACAAATACGAGCACTAACCTGACAAACATTGTATCTCGCTTGCTCCTCCCCGGTCCTTTTCCTCATCTCCGCGGCATAGTTACTTGAGTACTTTATATCCATACCTGCTACTTCTATTATACCGTATCTGATAAAATCATGCTTCTTTCACTCATGCATGCAGCGAACTACCCCCGCACGGTATTAATTCGAATGCTATCATCGTGTATTTGACAAGTTTTCCCCTTTTAGGTAATATTCAGCTAATAAAAATGGCTAGCACATAGCTATAAGAGGAGGTGAATACAGGATAGATAACAGGTTCTTGATTATCTAAGTCGTAAGAAGGAAAGGAGGAACAACGATGTTCGGAAGCGCAAAGAGCTTTGATGAAACTGAAGCTTGGATCGGCAAGGAATTGGTTGACGAGCCCCAGCCAGGGGTTGACGTAGTCGAGGCTGGATGGATCAGGAGGCGCTGTGAGACCCTCGAATTTAGTTGTCCTATTCATGAGGATGAAAAAGCAGCGAAGGAAGCGGGCTTTGATGGTATTGTAGCGCCAGACACCATGATCTGGAGCTTCTTACAGCCAGCCTATTGGAAAGCGGGTGATCCTGAGACAAAGAAAGAGGATCCTCCGAAGTTCCCCCCCATGGTCATGATGAAGGTGCCGATGCCTGGGGTTGCGGGCTTTGCCACCGATATCGAAGTCGAATGGTTCAAACCAATGTATGTTGGCGATCGCCTTATTCTATCAAGTGCCAAGCTGATAAACCTTAACCGAAAGAAAACCAGGGTAGGCGATGGTGCATTCATGATGTTTGAGCAGACTATAACCAACCAAAAGGGAGAAAAAGTGGCAGTAGCCAAGTTAGGCTTATTTAACTTCAATCCTGCCTGATGCTAAAAAAGAGGAGGTGCAACCATGGTAGACTGGAGTAAGCAGCTTTATTGGGAAGATGTTAAGGTTGATGATGAAATTCCCGCAATAGCTAATGGTATTACCATACAGCGTCTGGTAATGGAGGCTGGAGCCAACCGTGACTTCGCTCCCATTCACCATAATCGGGAAATTGCGCAAGGTCAGGGTGCCCCTGATATGTACGCCAATAATATGTTCATTCAGGGAATGTTGGAGCGCATGATCCGGGAATACATTGGGGCCAAAGGTCGCTTGCGCAAGCTGGGACCATTCCGAATGGGAATATTCAACTGTGCCGGAGATACGGTAACAACCAAGGGGAAAGTGGTCAATAAGATAGAGCAGAATGGGGAGAAACTGGTAGAACTACAGGTCTGGTGCGAAAACTCGCAGGGTATAAGTGTTGGGCCATCACCAGCAGTAGTTAGCCTGCCCTCAAAGGGCTAATACCTCATTTCCGACGTTAAAATTGATTGTATCGCGGTTTAGGTATATAATTTAAGACAGACCATAGGAGCCTCTCGGTCAGTACAGTCGAGAGGCTCTGTTGTGGTAGGAAGTGTAATTGTTTCTCTTAAACAACTCCATACCGTACTCCGTACTATAAGCAGAGGACTCTAAAAAAGAGGAATACAAGAAGTGATAGTAATTGGTCTTACAGGGGGAATTCTCAGCGGTAAGAGCACCATTTCCAAGATGCTCAGTGAGAGGGGTGCCGTAATAATAGACGCCGATAAAGTCGGCCATGAGGCATACATACCGCATACTCAGGTATGGCAGGAAGTAACTAACGCCTTTGGCAAAGAAATATTGACTGAAAATGAGGAAATCGATCGCAAGAAACTCGGTGAGATCGTTTTCAAAGACCCCCAGGCCCTGGCTCGTTTGAACGGGATAATGCACCCGCGAATGCATGACATGTTGAGAGAAAGGGTTGAGAAGCTTCAGAGCGCAAATTCTAATGTCATAGTTATTGAAGCAGCTATACTCATCGAAGCTAAATGGACCGATCTTGTCGATGAGGTATGGGTTGTCATAGCTCCGGAAGAAGCGGTTATTCAGCGCCTTCAAAACAGGAGTGGCCTCAGTGAAGAGCAAGCGAGGGCTCGTATCCGTTCACAGCTTTCCAACGATGAGAGAGCAAGCCATGCTGACATAGTAATTGATACCAACTGCACCTTAGCAGAGGTTGAAGATAAAGTTGGGATACTTTGGGAGAAACTCACGTCGAAAGCCAATGAAGGGTAGGTTACTATGTCCATTCAAGGCACCGGAAAGCCTTATCGAGAACACATAATAGAAGAATACGTTATACAAGAGGAGCCTTATTACTTGCCCCTGAGCGACGAGGTCGAGGTGTTTGAAGCCGCCTATGCTCAAAAGATACCGGTAATATTCAAAGGCCCGACAGGATGCGGTAAGACGAGATTCGTGGAATACATGGCTTATAAGCTCAGCAAACCGCTAACCGTGATAAAGCCCGCTGATGGGCCGGAGCATTCTGACCAGGAGAAGAAAGGGATACCGCTGGTTACTATTGCCTGCCACGAGGACTTAAGTGCAAACGACCTTGTGGGACGATACTTGCTGGAGGATGAATCCACAAAGTGGCTCGATGGGCCGTTAACAAGGGCAGTAAAGGCCGGCGGCATTTGCTATCTCGACGAGGTGGTAGAAGCACGAAAAGATACCACAGTCCTCATTCACCCTCTCACAGATCATCGTCGTGTTTTACCCGTGGAGAAAAAGGGACAAATTATAGAGGCCGGCGACGGTTTCCTTCTGGTGATCTCGTATAACCCTGGATATCAAAGCGCACTCAAAGATATCAAGCAAAGCACCCGCCAAAGGTTCATTGCTATCGAGTTCGATTACCCGCCACGAGAAGCAGAAAGGGATATTATAGCGCACGAGAGCAGTGTTTCTCCAGATACGGCGTGGCAACTGGCAAAACTTGGCGAGAAGGTGAGAAACCTCAAAGAACATGGCCTCGAAGAGGGCGTATCGACACGCCTCTTAATCTACGCTGCTCGCCTTATCCATCAAGGCATTTCACCGAGAAGAGCCTGTCAGGTAGCTATAGTATGGGCACTCGCCGATGATACCGAGGTGCAGCGCAGTATTGAGGAGCTTGTTTCTACTATTTTTGAATGAATGTAGTTTAGCAAAAAAATCTTTGAGACGCATACCACTGGCAAGATGAAAGAGATATATTCAGCATCGTACATCCCCGTCTCAAGACAAGTGTCGAAATGAATGACAAGACATTTCCCCATGTGGAAAGAGAACTCGCGCAATTCTCCGCAGCTATCCTCACCGAATTTCAAAATGCTGCTCCGGTAGTGAGAAACCGCCTTTCATCAGAGGATTTTATTGATTGGGCTGAAGAAGGGCTTACCATCGCCAAGCTGTCTTTTCGCACATGGGAAGCAGCCTCAGAATATTTCAAGGCAAGTACCAGGGTTGTTGAGAGGCTTTCAGCAGTTGATTTACATTCCTGGGCGAAACAGGGGGAAATGCTGGCACGTGAATCCTCAGTTATGGCCTCCGCGTACTTCCGCGCCAGTTCCGAAACTCTCTATTACCTGCCTCCCCAAAAGCTTGAGGACTGGGTCCGAATCGGCAAGAATCTCTCCAGAGATACCTGGCGGTCCAACTCCCTCTGCTCTAAATTCTTTGAGTCTAGTCCAAAGTTACTTCGCTACCTAAGCTTTGATGACGTTGAGCAGTTTACAGCGTTCCTTAAGAACCTGGCCGAGATATCATATGATTTGTGCACTGACTATCTGGATATGGCAAAGGAAGTTTTTCCGGGAATCGAAAAGCAGGATAGAAAGCCATTTCTTGACCTGGCTATGCTGTTGTCTGAGCTAAACCTGGAGGATACAAAGGCCTTCTTTGGGCAGGGGCCGAGGCTTCTATCCCGAATCGATCAGGATGAGAGAAAGAGATTCCTGTCGATAGTATCCATGCTTGCAACATCGAACGGAGCACAGCCATTTGTCTTCCTTTTCGATGGGTCCCAGGCAATGGGAGAATTGGACAGGACAATCCATAGCCGCATTCTAGATATGCACCAGGAATTATTCATTATCTCCCAAACTGCTTCCGTCGATTTCGTTAAGAGCGCCCCCTATGTGGTGGGAAGGATCGGTTTATCAGGTTTGAATCACTGGTTTGAGGAGGGAAGAAGCACTATAGAGAGAAGAGAGGAGTCAGGAGAAGCATTCTTCCGCCTTGAATCAGCTATAGGAGATGCAATTATCGAGCGCCTGTCATCTCGGGTAGAGTTGGAGCAGATCAGGGAGATACTGCGCATGTACTCACGGGCGCTCACGGGAAGAAATACTCAAATGCGCTCTACGGAGAAACTCACGGAGAAGGGCATAGGGTGGACATCCGTAGAGATGCCCTCTACTGAAGGTACGGCTATTTATCTGCCACCTTGCATCGATAGGTATGATACCAAGGAACAGAATTTCGCCTGGTATAAAGTAGTAGCGACGCATCAGGCAGGACACCTGGAATTTGATAGCTTCGAGTTCTGCTTCGATACAGAGGCTTCACTGTTCTCCAATCAACGACGTCAGCTTGACAGCGAGATGAACAGTAGCATTACGGATATGGAGAGATTCTTCGATCTTTTCGCAGACCGCAGGCTTGCCACTGACATATTCGCCGCTGTTGAGGATAGCAGGGTGGACTTCCTGTTGAAACAAGAGTACGCTGGCATCAGACGTTCTTATGAACAGGTTCAGCGCGAAGCCTTAAAGCAAAGGCCTGCTCTCCAGACCATGCCTTTGAGGGAAGCCCTCGTCGAGTTTATCATCCAGATGAGCCTCGGCGATGTCACCTCTATTTCATTTCCCGCTGCATTCAAACGTGAACTCAGATCTGTATTTCAGATTAGTAACAGGGTAAAATCACCACAGGCTACCGTCGAAGACTCTGCCGAGGCCACGATTCGGCTTTATTCTATCCTGATACAGGTCACTAATGTTATGTATGATGGTGAATGGCGGCTTATCGAACTAAGCGATCTTGCTTTGAGCGACGATGCTCTGAGAATTATCTTTGAGGGAATCCCTCAAGCTGGAATACCGGAGGAAGATGACGTTGTCTACCAAAGTCCTCCACAGGTGGATTACCGCGGTGAGTTTAAGCCCGAGATCATTCAACTGCTCACGAAATTGAAGCAGGACAACTCCAAGAATGATGCTGCTCCTGCCTCACCACTCTCACAGGAGGAACTCAAAGCGCTGGTGGAGAAAAGCGTCGAGATCGATCTCGCTGCTATGTTAGCCGGTGACATTGCCTCATCGATGGGTCTCTTCCTGAGCAATATCATGGATGAGATCTATCAGAGTCCGCCCTGTATTGCCGAGGATGGAACAATCATTGTAGATGTCGAGGATGATGATGACGATGGCAGGTCACTCGACGAAGAACTTGACTTCTTATACGATGAGTGGGATTTCCGTGCTTGTGACTACAAGCCCAGATGGTGCTGCGTTCGGGAAAAAGTACCATCACAGGGTAGTACCGACTTTTTCGAAGACACACTCAAGAACAATGCCCGTCTTGCTGCCCAGATAAAACGGCAATTTGAGCTCGTATCGCCAGAGTTGTTCAAGAAGATAAAGAAGCTCCGCGACGGCGATGACCTGGACCTCGATGCAGTGATCGAGGCCATGGTTGAAAAAAAGATAGGTATTCCGCCTTGTGAGAATATATACTGGCGAAGAAACAAAATAGAACGGGATGTCTCCGTAATATTCCTCCTTGATATCAGTGCTTCTACCTCCGAGGCCATCGAGGAATCCAAAAACATTATGTATGATGAGTGGGATTTCAAGGACATCAAGGAATACATGGCATGGCTACGGGCACAAACGCTGGAACGCCATAAAAATCAGGCTAGGAAGATTATTGACGTGGAAAAGGAGAGCCTGGTTTTATTAATGGGAGCACTGGAGACTATCGGCGATGAGTACGGAATCTATGGCTTCTCAGGACACGGCAGGGAGAATGTAGAATTCTATGTCATAAAAGGTATCAATGAAACATTTTCAGACAAAGTGAAAAAGAGGATCGATGGGCTAACACCGCTTCATGCTACCAGAATGGGCCCGGCTATCAGACATGCGACCTCAAAGCTTGCAGCCCAAAGCTCCAGGACTAAGATTTTGTTCCTCATAAGTGACGGTCGTCCTCAAGATCAGGGTTACGGTAGAGACAATAAAGAGAAGGACTATGCCATCAACGATACCAAAATGGCTCTTATCGAAGCAAAACGAAAAGGCATAGTGCCGTTCTGCCTCACCGTAGATAAAATGGGGCAGGATTATTTAAAGAAGATGTGCCACGACATTGGTTACGAAGTGGTGTGGGATATCGAATCTCTGCCGAAACGCCTCCCTGTACTCTACAGAAAGCTTACCACATAGGATAAACTGCACTGCAGCCAATCAGGTGCAGTTGGTCCGCCACCGTTCCCTAGCAGGCTGCCCCATCAGCTACCAGCATTCATATAGTTATGTTGGGGGAGGGTTAATCCAAGCTATCGTTCCCATTGACACCCCACAATCATTGGATTAAGCTATGCTCAGCGTAATAAAGCGGAGAAAGACTGTGAAAACTGCGGTCATAGAATCAAGCTATTGCAACAAACCTCCTTTTTTAAACAATTCCTCAAAAGATATACACCTTAACCAACTCAGAATCAGGTAAAATGATCAAAGAGTATGACTACGTAATCATAGGAAGCGGAATAGCAGGCCTTTATGATGCTCTTCTGGCTCAAAAAGAGGGCAACGTTCTAATACTTACCAAAGGCAGCATTGATGAATGCAACACGAAGTATGCTCAAGGCGGTATCGCAGCGGCAATCAGCAGTCTCGACTCTCCTGAGCTCCACTTCAAGGATACAATAACTGCAGGTGCAGGCCTGTGCGACCCGGACGCCGTACGCATCCTTACCGAGGAAGCCAGTGACCGAATCTCAGACCTTGTCAAATTCGGTGTCCCCTTTGATACAGTCAATGGTGAGATTGCTCTGGCAAGGGAAGCAGCCCACAGTGTCCCCCGTATTCTACATGCCGGCGGTGATGCCACAGGAGAACGTATTGAACTTACCTTGAGCGGTGCTTCCCGTGCTTCTAATCGAATCACTATTCTCGAGCATTGCCTCGCCACAAAGGTATTGGTGCAAGATGGCAGGGTATATGGGGTCGCTGCCCTCGATTTGCGCTCAGGCTACATCGAGGAATTCCGCTGTCGTTTCCTCATTCTGGCCACAGGTGGGGTAGGCAAGCTGTTCAGGATCACCACCAATCCCGATATTGCCACAGGTGATGGAATATCTCTGGCATATGATGCCGGTGCTGAAATGATCGATATGGAATTTATCCAATTCCATCCTACAGCACTGCGTTTACCCGGTGTTCCCTTGTTTCTCATCTCAGAAGCCGTCAGGGGTGAGGGTGCAGTATTGCGCAATGCGGAAGGGGAGCGGTTCATGCTCAACTACTCACCACAAGCCGATCTAGCCCCCAGAGACATCGTTGCACGAAGCATTGTTGCCGAGATGAAGAAAACGGGGACAGACCGTGTCTTTCTGGATATAACCCACCTCCCACCTCGCAGGGTCTCCGCGAGATTCCCGCACATCTACCGCTTCTGCCTTGACCATGGCCTCGATATTACCACATCCTTGATTCCGGTAGTTCCCGCTGCTCATTACATTATGGGCGGGGTGAGAACGAATTACTGGGGGGAAACGAATATCGCCGGCATGTTCGCCAGCGGGGAAATGGCGTGCACTGGCGTACATGGTGCGAACCGTTTGGCTTCGAACTCGTTGCTTGAGGTGCTGGTATTCGGTAAAAGAATCGTGGAAAGGACACAAGGAGGCGGCGTCACTCCCGCATCACTCGACAGAAATGCTCGACCTCTTGAGAAACGTGAGGCCGAGGCAAGCCCCTCCACTCCGCTCAGCTTGACTGAGCTCGAGTCTTTGCTCTGGGAAAACGTTGGAATAGTACGCTCCCGTGAGGGACTTTTACACGCAGCCAATACCCTTGCCTCATGGGAAAGAAATCTCAAAACACCGACTGATCGGCCCTCGTATGAACTCGCTAATATGGTGATACTAGGGCGCCTGATAACAGAAGCAGCTTTGAGACGAGAGGAGAGCCGGGGTGCTCACTTCCGCTCAGATTTCCCCGAACCCTCTGATGCATGGCTTACGCACATCGTATTTCGTAAAGGGGCTTAGTTTACTCTTCGTCTCTCATCCCTGGCGCGATGAATAATGTATACAACCTATCTCGTTGTGGCTAATTCAGGCTGGAGATCATCGCAATCACTTGGCTTATTCTGCTATCACTTCCGGAAAAGCCAGAAGAACCTATCCTCGTACTCCTCAAACAAATTCCATCTATCCAATTCTGTTTTCAGATCTGAAGGGCTAAGTTCACCTTTCTTGGCCAGATCAAACAGTTGCTCAATCGACAATCTGGCGTCCATGGGGATGCCGCTTCTATCGATATCTAAAAGGCCTCTCCTCCCCAGTTCCAGAGCGTTCTCCCCCAAAGATTCTCTCGTCATATCAAATATGAACTTCATCAGCGAAACATCCCATAGTTCATCTACACCTTTGATAATTGTAGTGAGTGGGCTTCCCTCTTTTTTTATCTCTTCTTCCAGTTTTTGCACCACCGACCTCATATCATTAGGCACAATGTTCGTTTCCATGTGTTCATTCTTATAGCCATAGAAAATGCCGGGTGCATGAGGCCCATGTTCCCGTACTATCATCTCAAGGTAGTTCTTGGCATGCTCGCTGAATCCCTCGATATTCCCCAGATACACCGGGGTCACAACCCTTGGCCTTTGCGAAATCACTCTCCCTTCCCTCACCACAGTTTCCCCTTCACCTTCACCAAACTCTTTATAAGAAGGCTCAGTCAACAGATAATAATGAATATTTGTTGTACCGAATGTAGCCAACATCTGCTTCGGAGGATGTAACACTACCGTATTGTTCACTGCGTCTGCAATTCTTTCGTCGTAAGAACTCATTTCATCATGTCCTGTATTAGTGTCTTATACTCTACTCTACTTTACTATACCTATACTTACTCTACTATCCAATACTATACCACGTCAATGCGACATCCGTGCCGAACAGCCATCCTTTGTACCTACACGCATTTTATGTATGCAACTCGATGATATCACCATCCTCAAGGACGTATCCTCTCTTGACCCGTTGGCCATCAAACTTACCCGATCCCCAAACCTGAGCATACTTTAACTTGTTACGAAAGTCCTTGTGGACAGATTCGGCTGCATCCTCGATCGTACTTCCTCTTTGGAGGATTACCGGGTCCTCAAAATCGGGTTTATCCCCCGGCGTTTTTGTGTAGACCCGAATAATATTCATCGCCCGATAGATAGCCCACTTCATGTCTTCAAGCCCAAGTCCTTTCTCGGTAGAGATCGCAACCACAGGCAGCAACGTACCGTACCGGGAATGTAAACTCGCATAGTTTTCCTGAGATGTGAGCAAATCGCTTTTGCTTCCTATAACTACAGCTCTTCTTCTGGCTATTCCAGGAGAGAACTCCTCGTCAACCTCGTTCCCAATTACTTTTATTTTCATGCGCTCCAGTTCAGCTAACGTAGTCTCCACCTGGATCACTGGGTCATCACCCAGGTCGACTATGATCAATAGCACATCGGCGCTGCGCAGCAGGTGAGCAAACCATGGTTTAGCTTCCCGGTCGGTTATTGGTGGCATATCGAGGAGTTGGATTTGTATGTTCTCTAACCTCATCATACCCGGAACAGGTGTTTTCGTGGTATACGGATAATCGGCTACTTCAGCAAATGCTTCTGTTAGTGCAGAAACCATTTGCGATTTCCCGACATTTGGCAGACCGACCAAAACAACCTGACCAGCACCTTCACTCCTGATAGTATAATCGATTCCTTTTCTGGTCGAATGCAGTTGCTGGGCTTCTTCCGAGAATTTGGCTATCCTCCTTCTCAATTCAGCACGCAGTTTATCGGTACCTTTATGCTTGGGCATAATGCCAAGCATAGCTTCTAACGCCTCGACTTTCTCATCAGGAGTCTTGGCGTTCCTGTACGCCTTTTCCGCCTCAAAATACTGCGGAGGTAAGTTTGCCGGCATATCACCCTTCGCTCTAAAAATAAACTATATCTTCAACTATCGCTCGTGTGCGCAAGGACAGTTTCCCAGGCATTAGATTAGTATATAGCGGTAACGATCACAATCCCGGGAAGCAACAAAACTGGGTCTACACTTATAACACAATCTCGTCAACTAAGGAATTCCCAGCAACTCCTTTTTGTACTCATCGAGCAACCTGATGTATTGTGCCTCGAGTTGGCCCAGGACTCTACGCCACTCCTGTTTGAAAAGTGGCTGTACTTCTACATCAATATTCACTGCAGACGAAGCCCCCATCTGTTGCTGGGCAGCCTGACGCACCTTAACTTCAACGTCTCTCTTTACACTCTCATAGGCCTGCCTTCGTTGCTGTTCTCCTTCTTGCTCATAGTGATTGAGAACGTGTGTGATCCTGGCATACGTCTCTTCAACACTCGCCTTGTCCTGTTTCAATTCTTTAATCGCTTCCATAGCCTTGCCATTTTTTTGTTTAGCGATATCATTGCGGGGCAGGTCTATGTTCCTGACAAGCACTTTGAGTACCCCATTGATTATATGCTCTCGTACTGCAACATCATGCTTAGCAATCTCAGTTTTAAGATCACACTCATCCACCAGGTATGCCGCAGCTAACCTCTCACCCTCAGGAACATATTTCCATTCAGAACGTTCATCATCGGATGCCTTTCCCAGGCTCTCAGCCCTCTCCATAGCTCTCTCAAGTGCACTCTTTATCTCATCCATTTCCATCCCCCTGAGAATATTTAGCGATTCTTAATTCCAAGCACGTCCCCATTCAACTATTAGATTTGTTAAACCTCAGTATGGGTGAGTATCTCATCTTTTTACGGCTTTTGTGGTAATTGTATCATCTCCATAGCAGACACACAATTGTTTTCAATTCCGTACAGGCCGCTACCAGACTGAAAACACTATCGTATACACGTTGACAGTTCAACAGGCTCATGTTAGTCTAGAAAGGTGAGAAGTGTGCATGTGTGATGTTCGACCGTTTCGTGGCCTGCGTTACAACTTGCAGCGGATAACCGATACCTCCTCTGTCATAACCCCGCCATATGACGTAATATCGCCGGAAGAGCGTACCCAATTCCACCACAAAAGCCCCTTCAATATCATTAGGCTTGAATATGGCGAAGAGTACCCCGATGATTCTCCTGATAATAACAAGTATACCCGTGCTGCCGCCACGCTGGGTGATTGGTTGCGAGATGGTATACTGGTCAAGGAGAAACAACCCGCATTCTATGTCATAGAACATTGCTTCTCCTTTCAAGAAGTAGATTATAGCCGCTGGGGGCTTATTGCGAGAGTACGACTCGAGGAGTTTGCCAGCAACCTGATCCGCCCCCACGAAAGTACTGCGAGAGGTCCCGCAATCGATCGGCTTCACCTTCTTCGGTCTTGTCGCACCAATATAAGCCCGGTTATGGGATTGCTGCACACTGACTCCGGCGAGATGTCAGCGTGCATGAGCAGGCTCAAAAGCAAAGCCCCCGATGTGAGCACTACAGCCAGTAATAGTGAAACCTGTAATCTGTGGGTGGTAACCAGCGAGTCGCTGATAACCGAGATATCCCAACTCCTTAGAGACAAAGTTATCTATATCGCCGATGGGCACCACCGATATGGAACAGCCCTGTATTATCGACATGAGCAGAGCGAGTCGAGCCATTCGCATACTTATGACGAGCCGTCCAATTTTGTAATGATGAGTTTGATGGACTCTCATGATTCTGCTATCGTTATGCTGCCAACGCATCGACTGGTGCATGAGATAGAAACACAGAGAATTGCACAGCTTGAAGAAACGATTTCCCCCTACTTCTACACCGAAGAGCTGCTACCTCCCCTTACATCGTCACCAGAGACTACTCAGAGATGGTTGCACACTCTCAACACGCGACAGAGTAAAGGGCCTGTTATCGGTCTCTATGGACTGCACGGACAAAACCTCTGCCTGCTGAGG
>JAXHUK010000108.1:0-8900 GCA_034189725.1 Chloroflexota bacterium
CGGAGAAGGGGTTTCCTGTGGCGTTACTGCGGCTGTTGAATGCTACGGGACAACCAGGATTTGTTCAAATTTTAATACTAGTAGTGATTGTTATTCAGAAAACTTGCCCAAATAAAACAATTCCTGCCTGTAATGCCAAAGGGAGAAGGTAGCTGCTCGTAGCTACCTTCTCCCGAAAACGTAACACTATTGACTCCAGCAAGTATCTCTGCTAGAGGTCCATCTCCTGAGCTATTCTTTCCAGATGAGTGGGAGCATCACCACAGGCGAACTCAGCCACCTTGGCCCTCCGGGTATATAGCTGTAAATCGTGATCCTCCATAACGCCGATACCGGCGAGTGTTTGGTGCGCTTCGGTGCAAACTCGTCGATAGGCGATGCTGAGATAAGCCTTGGCCACGGAGGCCTCTCTGGCGAATGGAAGCCCCTCGCTTATCTGCCACGCTGCCAGATAGATAAGGTGTCTGGAAGTCTCCGTATCGATCATCTGGTCAGCAGTCCTGTGCGCCACCGTCTGGAACATTCCGATAGGATGTCCGAATGCCACCCTGGTCTTGGCATGTTCGGCCGTTATCTCCAGTACCTTTTGACAGCCACCAAGCATCCTGGCGCTCTCAGCTACTGCTGCCTTCTCCATGAGATCGTCAACCACCGGCCAGCCCCGGTCTAGCTCCCCCAGAATGTTCTTCTTCGGCACCCTCACGTTGTCGAATAGTACCTCACAATGCTTGTCACGAGCCGCCGTGTCGAGTACCGTAACCTTTACCCCAGGGCTCTTGCCGTCTACCAGAAACATCGTCACGCCATCCTCAGGCGCCCCACCACTCTTCGTCCTGGCCACACACACTATCTGGTCTGCAACATGCGCATTCAACACAAATAGCTTCGTCCCATTGATGACATACTCATCTCCATCAGCCCTGGCGCTAACCGAAATCCCCGCTGCAATGGGGCTAAAATCAGGTTCATTTAGCGCCATAGTAAGGATCTTCTCCCCATTCGCTATTTTGGGCAGAATGTCCCCCTTCTGCTCCTCGCTTCCCGCTGCCATCACTGACAACGCACCAAAGACTGTTGTCGAGAAAAACGGCCCGGGAAGTAGTGCTCGGCCCATCTCCTCGAGGAGAACAGTCAACTCCAGAAAGCTGTTACCACTACCGCCGTATTTCTCAGGTATAATTAAACCCATCCACCCTAAATTGGCCATCTTTCGCCATAGGTCGGGCGAATATCCCTTCTCATCCTCCTCCATCTCCCGCACCAGAGTCGCTGGACATTCATTCCCCAGAAAATCACGAGCCGATTTCTTCAGCATCTCCTGTTCTTCGGTAAATGCCAGGTCCATTATAACCCTCCTTCTAATGCTATATTTAAGAGCACTGTCAATCCTGCGTATTCCGCGTCAGGCATCACTTCTTGGGCTCTTTTGGCAGACCCAACCCCATCCAGGCAACGATATTCCTCTGGATCTCGTTGGTACCACCGGCGAACTTTATAACAAATGAGGTGTTGTACATCTGGTTAAGCAAACCATGCATTTTGGCCCACTTTGACCCTGGTCGCAACGCGGAATAAAATCCCAGTATCTCCATCGCCGTGTTACCAAAGCGCTGGGATGACTCGCTGCTAAATATCTTGGCTATGGAGGCTTCGTGAGGAGCAAGTAGCCCTTGAGTTCCTGCCCAGGCATTCTTGTAGCAGATCATACGGATGATATCTACATCAATGGCCAGATTTGCCAGTTTCTGCCGGACAATCGGGTCCTTGGAGAGAGGTTTGCCATTGTAAGATGTCTCTTTACAATAGGCCACCAGTTCATCCAGGATACGCCTGCTGGTGCCTGGATTGGCAACCATAGCTCTCTCATAGTCCAGTGCCGCCATTACCAGATACCAACCTCGATCCTCTTCCCCTATCAGGTTCGTCACCGGGCAACGCACATCATCCAAGAACACCTCGTTGACGACATGCCATCCACCCATGCCAATTAACGGCCTGATGGTAACCCCAGGCTGCTTCAAGTCCACTATCATCAGGCTCATCCCTTTATGCTTTTTCTCGGGATTGGTCGAGACGAGCATCCAGCCCCAGCGGGCACGATGAGCAAAGCTGCTCCATATCTTGCTGCCGTTGATTATATACTCGTCCCCGGACCTCACTGCGCGGGTTCTGACATTCGCGAGGTCTGTTCCAGCGTCCGGTTCGCTGTATCCCAGGAAAAAGACTCCTTCCTCCTCCCCAGCTACTACAGGAGGTAAGAACTTCTTCTTCTGCTCCTCAGTCCCGAAGTGCATGATCATGGGGCCCATTATGCTCACAGCCATACCTGTTGCACATGGTATACCCCAATAAGCTGTCTCATCGGCAAACACCATGTTCTCAAAAGCCGATGCGCCAGCACCACCGTACTCCTCGGGCCAGTTCCTGGCAATCCACTTCTTCGCTGCCAGCTTCTTGGTTATTGCCTTGTTGAACTCCCAATCCACCTCTGAAAACTGATAAAAGTTAATCCAATCTGGAGGCAGTTCCTTCTCTGCAAAGTCGCGAATTTCCTGCCTCAAGGCATCCTCTTGTTCAGTAAAACTGTAATCCATATTAGACCCCCTTTCTAATTTGCCATATTGTAGCATAAGCATAATTAGAAGCCAATAAACTATACCTTTTTCGCAGTAGAGTTCATTAATAAGCCCTCTTCTATAAAGATGTAATCGTTGTTCTGGGCAACAGCCAAACAACCGCTCGATATGTATTACCTTGAGATTGCTGAATAGAAAGATGGCAAGATGGGGTGGATTATATCAACATGTAGAATGTTTGTTAAAACTTGGGAGAGAAACGACTGGTTCGCTTCTGCTTCCTGGCGAGCACAATAGCGAGGTGCAAGTAGTATATCAACTGATTACTGGTAATCACGGGGAACTGAAGTGGTAGTTACCTGACATTCTGTGGCGGTATTGGGGCTGTTGATTGGCAGGGGACAACGTTACAGGGCCATCCGTTTTACTCGTCGATTCGCCGAAGCTCGAGCGTTATTCCCTCGGGGTCCGGACAGTGGATTGTCGCCACACCATCCTCTTTTTCCCAGGAGAAGTTGGCGCCGTTGTTCAGTGCCGCAAGATAGGGGGCAATAGCATTCCAGGCGCCGATACATATACCTTCAGGTGTGGTTTCTTCTACGGTGTATATCTGTCCCACATCATGAATACCACCCTGGCATATTCCATCCGTTATAGTAATGTGTACCGGCATATAAGACTCCTAATTCGATTGACTCGAACAGGGGCAGGAGCAAAGCTCCTGCCCCCAGAGGAGAAACTCGTTGCTGTGTTATACTTCTCGAAACTCTCCGTCCACCGTACCACCACTGTCATCACTCTGTTGTTCACCTGTCGTGTACGCCCCTGTACCTGCATGGCTGTACACTTCTTGCCCAATACGCTGCATCACAGCTTCAAGCTCCTCCATGCTACTCTTTATCTGATAGGTATCGCCATTCTGTATGGCTGAGCGTACTGCTGCTACCTTCCCATCGGCCTCACTTCGCAATTCAGGTCGCAGCCTGTCTCCAATCTCACGAAGCGTCTTCTCTGTAGTATACGCAAGGTTGTCGGCGTGATTCTTGGTCTCTATATCTTCACGCTTCTTACGGTCTTCTTCTGCGTGAAGTTCAGCCTCCATGATCAAGCGCTCGACCTCCTCTTTAGCCAGGCCGGAGCTTGCAGTAATGGTTATCTTCTGCTCTTTTCCGGTTCCCGTATCGTGAGCGGAAACGCTAAGGATGCCGTTTGCATCTATATCGAATGCAACCTCGATCTGAGGAATGCCTCTCTGAGCGGGTAGAATACCATCGAGCATGAAACGCCCGATAGTCTTATTCTCAGCCGCCATGGGTCGCTCTCCCTGGAGTACATGTATATCAACCGCAGGCTGATTGTCCGATGCCGTGCTGAAAGTCTCGCTTTTCTGTGTAGGTATGGTTGTGTTTCTGGGAATAAGCGGCGTCATTACCCCACCCAACGTTTCGATACCGAGTGTGAGTGGAGTTACGTCCAGAAGTAACACATCCTTTACCTCTCCCTTGAGCACTCCGCCCTGAATAGCAGCACCTATAGCGACAACTTCGTCCGGATTTACGCCCTTGTGGGGTTCCTTTTCGAAGATCTTTTTCACCTTCTCGACCACGGCAGGCATCCTGGTTTGTCCGCCAACCAGCACAACCTCATCGATGTCGCGGGATGAAAGACCGGCATCCTTAAGAGCCTGCTCCATCGGCGCCACCGTCCTTTCAATAAGGTCGTTCACCAGTTGCTCCAGCTTAGCCCGAGTCAGGGGCATCGCTAAATGCTTGGGACCGCTCGCATCAGCCGTGATGAAGGGGAGATTGATCTCCGTCTGCAGTGTGCTGGAGAGTTCACACTTGGCCTTTTCCGCTGCTTCTTTAAGCCGCTGCAGTGCCATCCGGTCCTGTCTCAGATCGATGCCTTGCTCGCGCTTGAACTCGTCTGCAATCCAGTCGATAACTCTCTGGTCGAAGTCATCACCACCGAGATGGGTATCCCCATTGGTCGATTTGACATGGAACGTCCCTTCACCTATCTCGAGAATGGATATATCGAACGTTCCGCCACCGAGGTCAAAGACAGCGATAGTCTGATCGCCTTTCTTGTCTAATCCATACGCCAGAGCAGCAGCCGTAGGTTCATTGATTATTCGAAGAACCTCCAGTCCTGCTATTTTACCAGCGTCCTTGGTCGCTTGACGTTGACTGTCATTGAAGTAAGCGGGGACAGTAATCACCGCTTGACTGATCTTCTCACCCAGCTTCATGTCAGCATCCTGCTTCATTTTCTGGATGATCATCGCCGATATCTCGGGTGGTGAGTAGTTACGATTTCCCATCACCACATGCGCGTCGCCGTTCGATGAGCCGACAATCTTATAGGGCAGGATTTTGATATCCCGCTGAACTTCGGTATCGTCCTGTTTACGACCCATAAGTCGCTTCACCGAGAAGATGGTATTCTCTGAGTTCGTCACTGCCTGACGCTTTGCAGATTGGCCAACATATCTCTCTCCACCCTTCTGGCTGACTGCTACCACAGAGGGCGTTATGCGCCCGCCTTCGCTGTTTTCTACTACTAATGGCTCTCCTGCTTCCATCACAGCCATACAGGAGTTAGTAGTACCTAAATCGATTCCTAAAACCTTTGCCATGCTCTAACCTCCTTTTTTCAGGCATTCACTTTTTTTTCAATACTCGTCAAAGTCATCGTTGTAATCGTGGCGTGGGAAATCGAATGTCTCAGAGAGCACAACTGTATTTTCTTCCCACGATGAGTAGGGCACATAGTTCTGAAACACCCTCTCCTCACCACAGTATTTACATACACCTTTACTCGTAGGTCCTTCGGGACTCTCTATGATCCAATGGTGAACACAATCCGTCCTTGCTGTATCGTTCTCTGTTTTCGATTCTCTAGCTTCGAGCAAATTGTTCATCATCCACCTCCGGTAACCATGTGAGCATATTCTAGAGGATAACCTACTATGTGTAAGTGACTTTTGTCGCACTGTAGTAAACGAAATAGCAGGTCTGAGAAGAAAACAAGCATCAAAAGAAAGATCGTGGCTTCTTTTATTCTGAACGAGGAGTGCGAAGCATGATGGATTTGGTGGTTTTTTTGTCAGCTCTTTAAGGTAAATTAAAGAAGTCCTCTTTCACATACTATGCGAAAGAGGACTTCCAAACATGTTTATCTCTCTGTAGCAGATTAATCTACATACTGAACATATTCTATGTATAATGAGTGTGCGCTTATTGTGCCGCTGCCTGGCCGATGCTAAGGTTCAACTCTATGTTGCCGCCTTGCTCCCATACAGCACCGGTTTCATTTACAGGTGTTCCATCCACCGTAAAGGTTATAGCGGTTCCTGATGTATAGGTGCTCCCTGAAGGTGCTGACACAAGCAGGGCATATGTCGAATTGCCATATGGAGAAGGGGTCGTGGTAGCATACGTATTGCCTTCTATCGCAGCCTCTATCTTGGTACCATCGGGTGCATTGACACCATCTATCTGAACCAGCCCATGGAATTTACATGGTGGTTGCGTCATCGAAGGTTGTGTTGGTGTCGCTGTCGGTACAAGAGTCGCAGTGGCTTCCGGCGTCGGAGAAGCCGTCGCTGTGGGCTCCGGTGTCGCCGTAGCTGTCTCCGTGGGCTCCGGTGTCGCTGTAGCTGTCGGAGCAGGCGTTGGGGTTGGCGTTGCTTCCTCATCACCACACCCCATGGCACTAAAGGCAAGCGCTAAGATTAACACTGGCAGTAACATGAACACTAGTTTTTTCATTGTTCCTCCTCTCTTTTTTATAGTATATGTGCCTCAGTTAATCCGCTCGAGGATCCGGTAATGTAGCCAACTAATCCCGTTCTATTTACCCTTATGTCGGCAGCTTCCTGACCCCAGTATACTCAGCAAAACTACCGTGACCAGAATAAACCATCTTTGGGGAAAATTCAAGTAGTTTCTCTATGGAATTCTTATATGACTCTGGCGACGTAATTATGAAGGGTATCCCTGGTTTACTGCTCCAGAAAGGCAGCATCCCCAAAGGGAATGGCGGAATGACAAGGTCGCCAACAAACAACTCGCCACTGTCGAGCAACAATGATATTGATCCAGGAGTATGTCCAGGTGTATGTACTATTCTTCCGTTGACCTCGCTAAACCCCAGATCGCTCAACTCTTCACCACCTTGAAGCACAATGTCGGGTTCGAACGAAGGAACTCTTTGTCTATTGAGAATAGGCTTCATCAATCTTCCAAACCAGTAAGACGGTGTTACGGTACCATTTGTTCCATCACGGCACAAGTCGGCATCAAATTGATGTACTGCGATTCTGGCTCCGGTTGCCTCACGTATCTCAGCGGCGTTTCCCTGGTGATCGACATGACCATGTGTCAGCAGGATCAGAGAGGGCATAATTCCCGTTTTATCGATAATCTTCAGTATCTTTTTCGCACTATTCGGCCACCCGCTATCTATCAGGATGGCTTCTTCTCCGTTTGCAGTAACCAGATAGCATCGAGCGATAAAGGTGGAAATTTGTACTATCGTGTAGCTCATTTCAGGCACCTCCTCTGTAGTTTCGCTACCTCTACTGGTGCATCATTATACCACAATCGCGTGAGATATGTGTCCCGGAATGGAAATGTTATAGGTGGGGAAGCTTTACGAGAGGCGCTTTTAGATACAGCCATGACAAAATGGCCACAAAAAACCTAGGCCGGGGGGGAATCCCTGGAGATGGTGCAGCGCTACACCCAGTCAGTTACCTTCGAGGATTGCTTGAAACACTGTAGAGTGCCGCTGGCATAACCTACCTAGTGGCAAGGAATAGCTAGAATGATCCCTCAAACTCCAAAAACCTTAATAGCTTTTCATTGATACCAGTCGGCCTCCTGCATCATACAGAGCAGCAGTATCAGGGTCAGAGTTGTTCCAGATTGCCTTCCCATATCCATAGCTGAATCCTCCCCATTCAGAGTGTATCTCGTTTGTATAAACGCGAATACTAGAACCTGGAGATAAAGTATAGTGTGGGAAAGTGAACGATGGATATCCCTCGTCAATGTCAATCAATACCCAACCACCAAGCCCTTGAGGATTGTTTCCAAAGTTTGAAATCTCTACATACTCATCGGATTCTACACGATAAACTTGGCCATCGTAAAAAATCTTGGTTATTTGGACATCACTACTTACCCCAGTAGGTGTAGTGGTATATGTCGGACTAGGTGTCGGAGTAGGTGTTGGGGTTGATAGGCGCATCGTGGGAACAACAGTAGGTTGCTCTGTAGTCTTTAGTGTTGCTTTTGGGATAGTCGTGGGAACAACAGTAGGTTGTTCTGTAGGCATTGATTTTGCTTTAGGGGTTTGTGTGGGTGGAGGTGTTTCGTCCTGTATGTCACAGCCTATTATCGCACTGCTAATAACCAGAATTAGCAGTGCGATTAGCCAGTTTTGAAGTGTTCTCATTGCTTTGCCTCTATCCCTATAGCTATATTTTACATATCGAGGGTAGTAATGGCTAAAACTACGCAATCTGTTAAGCAGAACTCCGAAGCTACACAGCTTCAGCAAAACGAGCATTTTGTTAAGCAAATTGTTACCCAGGGCTTCGAGGATGAGCCAGCAAGAGGAGCAAAACACCTAAACTAGCTTCAAAAAAAATGGCATCCCTGGTGGGACTCGAACCCACGACCCACTGCTTAGAAGGCAGTTGCTCTATCCTCTGAGCTACAGGGACATTTCTCTCTACCGATTGTGATTTTACCACCTTTTCAGGTATTGTGGCAAACTGCACTGCGCCTTGTCCGCTTTCGCAATCTCCCATGCCGATTTGCCATCGGCACCACGAAGGACGAAAGTCCTCGGTAACACTTTCCTGGATGATTCATGGCGGGTCAGGGGACCCTCCACTACCCATGCCGTATTTTCAGGGCAACCCCCCATGGGCGGTTGCCCACCATCGAATCATGAAAATAGAAGTGATGAGCACCGTTCGTGGTGAGCCCGTCGAACCATGAACGGTGCTTCGACAAGCCTGTCCTGAGCTTATCGAAGGACTCAGGCCGAACGGAATTAAGGTCTATTTTCAGAATAATGCCATGAGCAATAATGCTTGCTTTTACTAATTCAAGATGGGATTAGTTGACATAACTTAAGGTCGTAATCGTTCAATCGTTGACCCATTTCGTATCTGCTGATAGAATGCCCTTGACGAGTGGGGATAATAACAGGGATTCGATCGCGAATTGGGGATTTCAAAATCCCTGGGAATAGAACATGAACATCAAATATGTTACATCAGACAGCGAAAAAGCTGAACTCGACTAT
>JAXHUK010000109.1:0-5625 GCA_034189725.1 Chloroflexota bacterium
TCAGCGTGGCCGGTCGTACCGGTGCAGACCTGCTGGTAGGTGGGATTGACAGTTGTGCCGCCGGTATAGCCAGAAACCACGCTCTCAATGCCATCCACTTCTCGAAAGACTGCCTCGAGACACCAGAAACAACCGCCGGCGAGTGTGGCGACTTCCATTGAAATCCCTCCGCTCAAGGTTTGGTCCCGGGGACGAAATTCAGCGCGAGGCCGTTCATACAATACCGTTTGCCCGTCGGGGGCGGGCCATCGTCGAACACGTGGCCGAGGTGTGAGCCGCACCGCGCACAGAGTACCTCCGTACGCACCATCCCCAGACTCACATCGGGCTTCTCCGCCACATTCAGCGGCGAGATCGGCTCATAGTAGCTGGGCCAGCCTGTCCCGGATTCGAATTTGGTAACACTGCGAAAAAGAGCCGTGCCGCAGCGCACACAGTGGAATATACCCGGTTCGTGGTGTTCGCTAAAGGTGCAGGTTCCCGGGTACTCCGTTCCCTTTCTGGTGGTGATTTCATACTGCTTTGCGGTGAGCAGCTTCTTCCATTCCGCATCCGATTTCTCGATCTTCTCCACGGTTATGACCGTGTCCTTTGTGGCATCATAAATCTCTACGGTTGTAATGTTGCACCTCCCCGAGCGTATTCTGAGCGCTTAACGAACTGGTATCACTTTGAATTGGCGTATAGTGTATCACTATCAGTGTAGTATACTCGCCTCCTCAGTATCTGGATGATGACACCAGCCGACAGTACAACCAGACCAATACTAGTCATAACTACCACAGCTTGATCCGGCACGGTTTGAACGGTAAGCCGTTTTATCAATATACCTATCAGTGCCCAGATAACAACAAGACAGTAGAATATATCTCTTCGTGTAAACAGCGCAATGAGTGAGATTGCCACGCCAACAGCAATAACCGCTACAGCCCAGAATTGCTCCCCAAGTCCGAATGTATTCCAGTTGACAGCGACCAGTAAAGCCGTAACATTGGCGATGGTGGCTATTGTGATCCAGCCCAGATATACGCTAAAAGGCAGGTGAACCAGGTACTTCTCAGTATTCGTGGAACCTGGTTTGCCAATGGTGAGCCGCAGGTATAGTGCGATAAGGCATCCCAATAGCAGAAGCATCAACACCAGGGACAGGGGAACGAGTTCGTAGTGCCAGGCGATTATCCAGCCGATATTTGCCAGACAGGAGATGAAGAATAGTATTCCGATATTCCCGATAAACGATGACCGCTGCGTATCCTTCCTGAGAGCAACTATCACTCCATATGTAACGAAAACCGCAAGCAAGATGTAGATTACTCCCCAAATTGAAAAGGTGAATCCTGCAGGCACGAACAGATTCGGGTACTGGTCTGACAACTCTCCCGTTGTCTTGTTATTCAGGGGAAGGGCACTGGCGAGTGCATTCATAATAACGACGCCCAGGAATCCCAGCAGATTTAGAATGGACAGGAGCACTATCTTTCTCATGGTAGCTTTCCTCCCTTACTTCTGCATTTTTTACCCCGGTTTCCTCATAGCAACTTTCAAGATATGCATCGTTACATCAATAGAGTTCGAGCAGACATCGTTTGGCGATTTGGCAGTCATTTCATCGAGGTCCTGACCCTGCACGAGGGACTCATTCGGCTGTCTCTCAGCAGCCTGGTTCTCCGGGGTGCCCGCAGCACTCTTGCCGTTTTACGATTTTAGTCATGTTGTTGCGAAAAACGAGGTACAGCTTTCTGTGAAGGGGCATAGGCGCTGACATGTTGGTGAAGAATGCCTTCATGTTTGGCATGGTACACCTCGTAGCGGACTAATTTGCAGGACCTTAAGGTAGATAATTATATCATAAAATGATACCAGAAAGCTAAAAACTACGTCATTCTGAAATTGCTTCAGCACTTCGTGCTTCGCAATGACGGTAATCAGTACCCAAACTTTACATAATTACTCGCCCTGGTGAGTCGTACCCCGGGTTTCCCCAGAGTCTCTATAGACCGAATCTTCCCGCCATTCCTTCTGAGCCTCAGAATGGTAGTTACGGTAACCGGCCCCAAACCAGGGACGCGGAGCAAATCATGTCTGTTGGCTCGGTTTATATCGATAGGGAAGAACTCGGGATGTCGCGTGGCCCATACCTCCTTGGGATCAGCAGCGAGAGACAGATTCCCATCGTGCTCGAAGGGGATCTCATGCTCCAGGAAACCGTACTTCCTGATGAGCCAATCTACCTGGTATAAGCGGTGCTCCCGTGTCAGCATATCGGCATTGGTCTGCAAAGAATGCTCTCCGGGGAGGTGCGGTTCTCCCAGTCCCCGCTGGTAGGCGCTGAAGTAGACGCGGCTCAGCCGCAATCGTTTGTACAATCCCCATGAGTAGGTAACAATCTCCCGATCGGTTTCGCTGGAGGCGCCGACAACGAACTGCGTAGTCTGATTAACACTACTATAACGTGATCCGGGCTCTGTGAGGTGGCTGATAAGTTTGATCGGTCGAATCACGTCCTCAAGATAATCCTTGCTTGTGCTGAGTTTACTGAAGTGCTCCATACCTGCAGTCTCAATATTCAGAGAGACAGCACTTGCCAGCGAAACCGCTTCCTCGATAGCAGCATCAGAAGCGCCGGGGATTATTTTCAGATGCATATAACCCCGGAACTCTTTTTTCCTCAGAGTGCGGGCGATAGCGATGATCCGATTCATCGTGTTGTCGGGGTTGCCAATTACTCCGCTGGTAAGGAAAAGCCCCTGAACCCGGCGAGTCCGATAGTATTCGAGGAAAGCATTGACCGTTTCGTCGGGTTCCAGGGTGCATCTTCTCGGGTCCTGGCCTGCTCTAAGCGGGCAATACTTGCAGTCATTGACGCATACATTGGACACCAGGGTTTTGAATAGAAAGGTCTTGCGGCCGTTTTCAAGAGCAACGGGGTATACCCATGTATCATCATTTGAGCGGTGCCGTCGGTCGGCATCGCTCGTTCCGCAAGCACAGGCAAGGTCGTACTGAGAGTCCTGTGAAAGGATTGAAAGCTTCTCCCGTGTGTCCGGAGTCTTGTGAATCCATGCCATTTCAAGCACCCTGGGCTCTGTCGAGATGAGAGCAGGTGAAACTTCATGCAGACCGAGGAACTGGAATTACTGTAGCTTACCACAGGATACGTGCATTGTCAAGAACGTTTGTGCTATTTTGTTGTTGTGTGCTATCTGTGGACATCTTTTGATGAGTACACTATAAAGTGCACAGAGATTTTTCAAGGTTGTCTTTTTTGTGCTCTTTGTGCGCTCTGTGGTTCGATCAGGTATTCCCTCTTCACCCACCTCGGAAGAACACTCCCAGGAGCGGCTCTTCCAGCAGTGAGACCTCAGCCAGTCTCAGGGCCAGATCTATGTTACCGGGATCGTGGAGCCAGGGTTCCTTCTCTAATGAAGCTGGCAAAGGTACGAGTTCCCCTTCTCTCAGATAGCGCGCATTCTCTCTTATGGTGGTAAACAGTTCCGGGGGATTAAAGGTAACACAGGGTGATAGAACGCTGATGAATGAGAATCCCCTGTGTCGTACTCCTTCCTCTATCAGCCAGTCGAGATGGGCGATGTCGGTGGCGATCCCCTGTGCAATGAAGCTCGACTGTGTCGAGGCACTGTAGCTAACCATATCCAGTAACGGGTCCACCGGTGGGTAGAGCTTGTGGGAGGAATACAAGCCTGCACCCCTTTCCAGTAGTGGAGTAGTGGGGCTGGTCTGGCCCTTGGTGAGCGCATACACGAAGTTATTGACCATAACATACGTGACATCGATATTTCTCCTGACCGCATGGGGCAGATGCCCCGCCCCGATGCTGAGAAAATCGCCATCGCCTCCTATGGCGAGAACTGTGAGCTCCGGCTTGGCAAGCTTTGCTCCCTGGGCAATTGTTACAGCACGACCATGTATGCTGTTCAGCCCGTAGGTGTCTATATAGGCAGGCATCCTCGATGAGCAGCCGATACCAGAAACGATGAGGGTCTGATGATGAGGAATTCCCAGATTGGGCAACACTCTTTTAGTGAGGGCGCTGAGCAGGCCGAAGTTACCGCAGCCAGCGCACCAGACGGGTTTTACCGTTGTTCGATAATCAGCGATATTCGTCATTGTAGCAGTTCACAGCGATCAGGGGTCAGCCCGATTTCCGCTGTTTTATCCAAGATTTGCCCTGACTAATTCGCATCGAGATAGTTCAAACGCTCGGCTATCTTGATACGTTTTCTCCAACCCTTGCTATCGGCCCTGCCAGTTCTTTCTTGCTAAATGGACGGCCACCAGCTCTGGCGTAGACGTCCGTACTCCCCGGCAGGTCTATCTGGGAGCGGAGGTAGTGATAAAGTTGTCCGGAATAATTCATTTCCACTACCAGCAGCTTCTGAGTCGATTTCAGAAAGCTCTCAACCTGCTGGGGTAAAGGACAGATGAGCTCGGGAACACAAACCTTAACCGTATTTTGCAATCCCAATTCTTCGACTGTTTCCAGAACTACCTGGGCGGAGGAACCCCAGGTTATTATTCCCCTATCGGCCTCCTCATTGCCAAACAGTTTAACCAGATCACCTCTCTGACGAAGCGGCATGAGTTTATGCCACCTTTTTTGGTGCATTCTCTGGTGCGTCTCGAAGTCGAAGGACGGTGCCCCTGTTTCATTATGGGTGAGACCGCTGGTTTGATACGGCGATTCCTCGTCACCGGCAACTGCCATTGGCGAAATAAAGTCGTCTGTTAAGCGGTAACGATGATACTCTTGAATATCGTCTCCTGATGGCCTCTTCCTCTCTTGAGCAGCATACTCTCTTGTTAGGAACTCGTCGTTGACAGCCACCAGAGTTTGCCCCAGTGATTGATCGGAAAGGAGAACAACTACGGTCTGATAGTATTGGGCGATGCCGATACCCTCTATGACCAGGCGGTAACACCCTTCCACGTTATAGGGAGCCAACACGACTCTGGGAGTGTCACCGTGGCCACCGTAAACAGCGTGATACAGGTCTGATTGCTCGGACTTGGATGGTATGCCCGTGGAGGGGCCGCAACGCTGTACATCGATAATAACCATCGGAATCTCAGCAGCTACTGCCAGTCCCATCATCTCGGTCATCAGGTCGAGTCCTGGGCCACTGGTACAGGTCACCGATTTTGCCCCGGCTAATGATGCGCCGATAACCAAACCGGCAGAGGCAATCTCGTCCTCCGCTTGAAGGAATATGCCACCTGTTTCCTGAAGAAGGTTCTCCATCTCCTTCATGATTTCTGCTGCAGGCGTGATAGGGTAACCGAAAAAAGCTTTGCAATCGGCACGGATAGCCGCTTGCGCCATGGCAGTATTGCCCTGAATAATGACCTTCTTGGAGTAATCTTGCGGTCGAGACAGTCTCAACGACGGAATTGAAAGCTCAAAAAAGAGTTTCTTGCCTGCTTCGAGTGCTGCCAGATTATTTTTTAGCAGGTCTACTTCGTGGTCACCGGTAATAGCACCAATCGCCTGCTCTTCAGAAATACCCGTGATCTCCAGTAGTACACCGAGTGCCACGATGTTCTTGTTGTGTGGCGTTCCTGTAATCTCCTGACTGTTCCTGGAAAAAGCAACCTGAAAAGATTTCT
>JAXHUK010000011.1:0-6693 GCA_034189725.1 Chloroflexota bacterium
ACATAGGTAAGAGTTTTCTTTGTCCCCATGATGCTGCGGATGACAAGCATATTGGGTAATGAAAGCGCCGGACCCGCCAGCAAGAGTGCCAGCGTCGGCCCCTTGCCCATGCCCAGATTCATGAAGGCGCTGACAATAGGAACTTCGGTAAGTGTGGCGAAGTACATCAACGATCCCAAGAAAGAGGCAATAAAGTTGGCAAAGAGACTGTTGCCGCCCACCCAGCTAGTAACCGCGTCCTGGGGAACAAAGGTGGTAATAATACCTGCAACAAACACTCCTCCCAGCAGCCAGGGAACAATAAGGCGAACAAAACGTAGTGTCTCCTTCATCCACATGCCGAGCTCACCCCGGGTAAACCAGCGCCAGAGTATAAATCCCAGAACCGCCAGCAAGATACCAGTTATAATCCAGTTCTTTGAGGCAGCAAAGATTAATATACCTACCAGAACAGCAAAGAAAACAATCTGCTGCCACCATTTCTTAGCTGCAGGGTCAATTGTAAGAGCATCAAATGCCGCCGAGTCTTTTAATGACTCCTCCTTCCGGTAAATAAGAGCCATGATCAAACCTATGCCAGCAGCAAAGGCAATAGCTCCAATAGCCCTGGCTAAACCCAAATCGAAGCCGAGAATACGAGCTGTGTAGGCGATAGCAAGAACATTGATTGCTGGACCTGAGTAGAGGAAAGCCACAGCAGGCCCTATGCCAGCACCCCTCTTGTAGATACCCCCAAAGAGGGGTAATACTGTGCAAGAGCAGACGGCTAGGATCGTTCCCGAAACCGAAGCAATACTATAGGAGAGTATTTTTTTAGCTTTGGGTCCAAAGTATTTAAGCACAGCACCTTGCGAAATGAAAACGGCAATTGCCCCAGCTATAAAAAACGCCGGAATAAGGCAGGTCAAAACGTGTGCGGATAAATATTCAAGCAGGGCATTCCATCCACCCTGTAATATCTGCATCAATATTTCCATAAATACAACAATATCCTCTATTGTTTATAATTATTAAGAAGCCGAGGAGCCAACAAAATCACTTTGCTTTAAGCCTTTTGTTTATACAACTGGGACCTAAACGCTCTGCCGTTTTCAATCTCTCACGGTCTATCGTCATTTGTTCATTACCTTCAAAAGCTTGCTTTGTTGCTTCCAAGATGCTCTTCAAATGTGTATCCATTCCATCCCAATCAAAAGAATAGAGTGACCATAGACCATCTTTGCGTAATTTGAGAAAACCAACATCATAAAGAGCACTTAAAATACGAGACGCCTTTGATTGAGATATTTCCAGAGCTTGCATCACCTCACAAACGCAGCATTCTCTTTCCAGTAAGAGGTTCAACACCCTGAGCCTTGATCCATCTGATAACACCTTGTAGACCTTAACCAAATCCCTCATAAAACCCCCAGAACTATATGCATAATACTGCATCTATGTATATAGTATCACAGAGATTATCAGGTGTCAAAACCTTGTTTTACAATGATTTTAAGAACAGTAAAGCCGATAAGACAGAATAGATAGACTATATGCCTTTTTCGGGTTTCTCTAGGGGTTACAGTCTGAGTATTTGGTATCTTGGAAGGTAATCAACACAGAGGATAAGAGGACAACTTCTTGAACACTTTTTAGCAACTACAGAACACTAAAGTTCACTTAAAGAGATGGTGGAGCTGGGGGGATTCGAACCCCCTACCTCTTGAATGCCATTCAAGCGCTCTCCCAACTGAGCTACAGCCCCACGGTCACATACATATTACTATAAACGCCACGTTCAATCAATACATGCTCGTCGGTCAGGGGTCGGGGGGCAGTAAAATCTGATAGCTGCTCCCTGACTACTGATTCTCGCTTCATGTCCAGATCGGGCTGAGCACTACCCATTGCTCGGGGCATTTCTTGATGTATTTCTCCAGAACCTCGGTGACCAATCGTACATTTTCCGCTACTGTTCCATTGCCCGAGTAGTCGATTGGTACCGCAGGCTCGAAACACATGGTGTACTGGTTAGCGCCGCGGCGCAGATTGAACACGGGTATGATAGCCGCTCCGGTACGTGCAGCAATGCGCACTGCTCCCACAGGCAGAGACGCCTCTTCGCCGAAGAAATCAGAGCGCAAGCTGTCATTACCGAAATCACGGTCGCAAGCAACCACCACCGCCTCGCCATCGTGTAACGACCGTATTATCGACCTCAGCGTCCCCAGCTGAACGGGCACCACGTTCAGCCCCTGGCTTTCCCGCAACGCGATGACGTGATTCAGCAAGACAGGTGGTTCCAGGGGTTCAACCAGGATCGTTGTCTTCACTGAGCGTGCCGGGAATATCTGGGCACCCATATCGAAGCTGCCAAGGTGTGCTGTGACTAATACGACACCTTTGCCCCGTGCCAGGGCGTCTTCGAGATTGTGCCAGCCTTTGAGCGTGATGTTATTCTCGATGTCTCTGAGGTTCATGCGGGGTATCTTGATCTGGTCGAAGTAATTCTTGGCCGCATTCCGCATAACGCCGCGCGCGGCTCGTTTCAGCGTAGCGGCATCCGCCTCTGTCCCCAGGACATGCCTCATGTTATCTTCAACCGAGGCCCTGAGCGATGGCGAAGAAAGATACACTATATCTGCGGCTATACCTGCGATCGCGTAGCCTACTTGCACAGGCAGATAGGCCAGGGTGAATCCTGCTATCCTGAAAGCATAGTACTTCCACATTCGTAGTTCCTCGTTTTGTTGTCAGGGGTCAGCTTTGGGGACCCTGACCATCCACTACCGGCAGCCGATTGCTGATTACCGGGATCTGAAGGCCAAACGCCTATTAATTATAAATGCTTCCCATAGAAGTGGAAAGACCGACCTGATTCAGATTCAGTCTCTCACTCGCCCACCACCTCCAGTAACTCCTCATAGCTTGTGACTTCGGAGACAGCCTCGATGAAATCCTCGAGCGAGGGGCTTTGCTCCCGCAGTTTGCGCACCTGGCCGCCAATCGGGCTTACCGATGTCGGGGAATCGGCATAGGTGCCATGAAAGGCGAAGTAGGCCTGGTTCAGCTTCCTGATATAGTACCCATTCCGGGCAAGAAAAAGACGTTTCTCTTCCATGTACCGCTCCGCCTCATCAATCCGCCCATCCACCAGGTACTGATCGACAGCGAGCCTGATTTCCCTCATCTCCTTGTTGAAGTCGAAGGCTGGTTCCGACTCCTCGACAGGAGTTTCGACCTGCTCTCCGCTATCGCCTCCATAGTGACGCTGATAGACGATCCGGCCTACCTCATCGCCGGCTATATCTGCAACGGTTTCGTTTATGGTCCTCATCTCATAGTTCGACCAGTACTGCTGCCCCAGGGGACGGAAGAACAGGTAATGATGAAACCATTCGTGTGCTGTCGTGGATAAAAGGCTCTCGATCGAGGTCATCTGTGGAATAGCGCTGGGATAGGTGGCCACACCGCCAATCGGTTCCACCAGGGCAGAAAAGCCCAAGGCCTCTACCTGCTCCTCGATCTCCTGCATCTCCTCCAGGCTAACGTCAGGTTTGATGAGAACCGTATCGATGGTTTCAATCCTGTGTCTGGCGGAGACAATCAGCAATTTGAGTCTCTCATCGAACTCGAAGTCCGGCGGGGGAAAAAGAAGCCTGGTTTCAGTGCCCTGTATCAGGGTTATCGACAGCCCTTCCTCGACCAGAACTGCCCCTATCTGACGCTCAACGATCTCCTCGACCTGGTTCTCAAGACGGGATCGCTCCGTCTTGAGGGCAGCGAGCCGGGTTTCCTGAGAGGCGATATCCTCTGCTGCACCGCTTCCCTCGGCTTTTTCCCTGGTGAGTGCAGACTCCAGAGGGTGTATTTGCTGATTTAAGGCGAGGTAGTCCCTGACCGTCTGTATTTTCTCAGCTTCTGACAGCGTATCCGCGTGGAAAACCTGTGCGACCCTGTATCCCCACTTGTCGAAAACGTTCTCGAATTCCCATCGGGTGATACTAAAGCTATAAGGGCTGGCGATGCTATCCCAGGCATCCCCACCACCACCGAGCAGCCCGCTGTGCAATACCAGTGCGAGGCAGACAAAAACAGCTAGTGGTACTACAACCAGTAATTTGCACATCTCACTTCATGTATTCTGGTTTCTCGATGCCAGCATAGCATAGCGGCGTTGTTTCCTCAAGGATACCATGTGGTCATAATCCAGTTGCGCCACCCTTCGATATGAAGTAGAATAGCGGTAATACTATACGGGAGAGGGCTATGGAGAAGTATCAAACCGAGCAAATACGTAATGTTGTTTTGCTCTCTCACACTGGTGCAGGCAAGACATCGCTCTGTGAAGCCATGTTGTTCCATACCAAGGCAATTTCGAGGTTGGGCAAGGTGGATGATGGCACTACAACGTCAGACTACGATCCGGACGAGGTCAGGCGGAAAAGCAGCATTAATGCTTCCTTGATTCCCGTTGAATGGAATAAGAGTCTGCTCAATATCCTGGATACACCAGGATACGCTGATTTTTTGGGAGAGGTCAAGGCAGCCCTGCGCGTCGCCGAGGGAGCCGTACTGGTCGTATGTGCCGCTTCCGGTGTAGAGGTTGGGACTGAGTTGAACTGGAAGTATACCGAGGATTTGGAGATACCCCGTATCATATTTATAAACAAGCTCGATCGTGAAAATGCCGATTTCTTCAAAGTGGTGGAGCAAATAGAGGCGACATTCGGCAGACAGTGTGTTCCCATTCAGTTACCCATCGGCGCTGAAAGCAGTTTCGAAGGCGCAGTGGACCTGATTTCCAGTAATCCTTCTGATGCACCGGCAGGACTGGGCGATAAGGTTGCCACCTTTCGCGATAAGCTGGTCGAGGCAGTCGCTGAATCCGATGATGACCTTACGGCGAAGTATTTGGAGGGAGAAGAGTTGACCAACGAGGAAATTCGCCGTGCATTACAGGTAGCGACGGCCGAGGGAAAGGTAGTACCGATACTGCTGGGATCCGCAACACAGAGCAAGGGTATTACGGAACTGATGGACGCAATCAGCAGCTATTTGCCATCTCCCGCGGCCAAAGGTAAGGTTATAGCTCGGAATCCTCAAAACCAGCAAGAAGAAGCTCTGGAACAGGATGGGGCATCGCCGCTTGCAGCCCTGGTGTTCAAGACCAGTGCAGATCCCTATGTGGGCAAGCTTACCTATCTCAGGGTCTACAGTGGCACACTCAGCAGTGATTCCACCGTGTGGAACGCAAATAAGAGCCACCCCGAGCGAATAGGCCAGCTTTTCAGGATGCGTGGGAAAGCTCAGGAACCGGTGACGCAAATCGTTGCCGGTGATATCGGCGCTGTGGCAAAACTCTCGGATACCGACACTGGAAATACGCTGTGTAGCAAAGACCATCCCCTGATTCTCGAAGCCGCTGAGTTTCCCAAACCTACTCTGAGCATTGCCGTATACCCCAAAACCAAGGCTGATATGGATAAACTGGGACCGGCATTGAGCAGATTAACCGAGGAAGACCCTACATTATCTACCCACAAAGATGCGGTTACCGCGGAAACTATCCTTTCAGGCATGGGAGAAGCACACTTCGAAGTCGCCGTGGAGAAGCTGAAGCGCAAGTTTGGTGTCGAGGTACACACCGATACCCCGAAGATACCGTATAAGGAAACGATTACGGTACCGACTAAGGCAGAATATAAACATAAGAAGCAGACCGGCGGACACGGTCAGTATGGACATGTCCTCCTCGAGATGGAACCAATGACGCCGGGCACCGGTTTCGCGTTCACCCAACGAGTGGTTGGCGGCTCTGTGCCAAAGAACTACATACCGGCGGTGGAGAAGGGCGTTATGGAAGCTCTGGATGGTGGCGTGCTCGCAGGTTTCCCGGTTACCGATGTACGAGTAACGCTGTACGACGGCAGTTTCCACGCAGTTGACTCCTCGGATATGGCGTTCAAGATTGCCGCCCTGCATGCGATCAAGAAGGGCGTGCTTCAGGCACAGCCTGTGTTGCTAGAGCCGATTATGAATGTTCAGATAACGATCCCCGACAGCTTTACCGGTGATGTGATGAGCGATCTCAACGGCAAACGAGCTCGTGTATTGGGCATGACACCCGGTGACGGCGTAAATATCATTGATGCCCAGGTTCCTCTGGAAGAGATGCGGAAGTACACTATAGACCTGCGGTCGATCACACAAGGACGCGGCAGCCATACCATGGAGTTCAGCCACTACGAACAGGTGCCTGCACATATCACTCAGAAAGTGGTCGAGGAGTCGAAGAAAGACGCCGAGAAGGCGTAACAACCGGCGGCACGGGAGTACCGTGCGCCAACATATGATAATAAGCAGGGGCGTTCGATTGAACGCCCCTGCTAAGCGTTTGTGTCGCTGATGAGGATTTTGAGAAAGCGGCGTTTGCCTACCTGGACAACGCTGCCGCTGGGTATGTTTACTGTGGTGCTATCGATTTTATCCCCGTTGACCTCGATCGCCTGCTGAGCGATGAGCCGTTTTAGCTCGCCGCGGCTTTTAACTAATCCCTTTTCGATAAGGGCGATCGAGATGTCCATACTATACAAACCACCGTCTACACGATTCGCTATGGTTGTGTATTCTTCGATCTCCTCCGGTATCCCGCGCTTCTGGAAAACACTCTCGAATGCCCGCTGAGCGTCTTTTGCAGCCTCGGCGTTGTGA
>JAXHUK010000110.1:0-6862 GCA_034189725.1 Chloroflexota bacterium
TCCCATAAATGTCTTTGATGTAGTTCTGATGGGGTGTTACGGTAAAACCGGCATTCTGAGAAGATACGGTGGGGACGACGAGAGAAGAGCCTATGATGTTCTGCAGACAGTCAGAATGCTTGATCATAAGGATCAACAGATAGGGAAGTTATCTGGCGGGGAACAGCAACGGGTCCTTATAGCACGTGCGCTGGTGGGAGAACCCGTGATATTGCTGCTTGATGAGCCTACTGCCAGTGTTGATCCCGCAATGCAAACCGAGTTCTATGACATCCTGGTGGAATTGAAACAACATATGGCAATAGTGCTCGTATCGCATGATATTAGCGCTATCTCTGTTTATGTTGACAAGATTGCCTGTCTCAATCAGCAACTCTATCATCATGGGTCGAAAGAGATCAGTACCGAGATACTGGAAGCTACCTACAAATGCCCGGTGCAGATGATAGCTCATGGTTCTGTACCTCACCGCATATTGAAGGAGCACTAACGGGGATGCTAGAAACACTCCACTACGCATTTATGCAAAGGGCTCTGTTCGCAGCATTGCTGGCTTCGGTTGCCTGCGGGATAATTGGCTGCTATGTGATAGTAAAGCGGATGGTTTTCATCAGCGGGGGTGTGGCTCATGCCTCCTTTGGTGGGGTTGGCCTGGGTATCTTTACGGGGATTAATCCGGTTCTTGGCGCATTACTGTTCACACCGGTTGCTGCTGTACTAATGGGGTGGGTGACCAAAAAAACCAGGCTCCCCGAGGATACCGCTATCGGTATACTGTGGTCAATAGGGATGGCGCTGGGCATAATCTTCATCAACTTGTCAACTGGTTATGTCGGTAATCCTTTCAGCTTTCTCATTGGGAATATATTACTGGTGTCGTCATTTGACATAAATCTTATGATTGCCCTGGATGTAGTTATTGTGTTGGCAACAATTTTGTTCTATAAGGAGTTTTTAGCCCTGTCTTTCGATGAGGAGTTCAGTATGGTGATAGGCGTTCCCACCGGGGTCCTCTATCTTGTATTACTATGCCTTATCGCATTGACGGTAGTGATATTGATACGAGTGGTCGGGATCATTCTTGTCATAGCGCTGCTCACGTTTCCGGCGGCGATGGCAAGGAGGTTTACCTATAACCTGAAGACGATGATGGTTCTGGCTATCATATTCAGTGCAGTATTCACGCTTGGTGGTTTGTGGTTATCTGCCGAGTTTGGCGTAGCGTCTGGGGCAACGATAATCCTGTTTGGTGGGGTAGTATTCCTGGTGACACTTGGATTCTCTGGACTACGTGGCGCGAGGAAGGTAGCAGGGTAGAGAAGCAATACGAGGTATTATCTACTCAGCGCTTCCCGGTAGTGGTTCCTCCGTTTTATCAGGACCCTGGTCTGGTTCCTGACCCCACCGAGTTTTCACAACCATCCAGGTAGCTGCGACGAGAAACACCAGTATCGATATGAGTTGTCCTTCCTGTATCGGTCCCAGGAAGGGCGCAGTATCTCCGCGCCAGAACCGTACGGTGAACGTCAGGATAGAGAACAGCACCAGATATAGTGCGAGCAGCGAGCCATGAGGCCTGAGCCGCCCTCGAAATACCCAGAAGAGAAGTGCGAAAATAACGAGATCGCCAAGCAACTCGTAGAGCTGCGTTGGGTGAACTGGTATGCCGTGGCTGGCATGACTACCGGGATAGATAAACGCGCACCACGAGGATGTTGGCTCTCCGTAGCAGCAGCCATTCAAGATACATCCCACTCTGCCTACCGCTTGTGCCAGGATAATTCCGGGAGCGGCCAGGTCGGCCAATGGGGCAAAGGGGACTCGATGCAACCGGCAGTAGATCCACACGCCTAATAGACCTCCCAGTATAGCACCGAAGATCGTTAGGCCTGCGAGATTGAAGATGGCAAGGGGATTGGAGCTATAGTAGTCCAGCTTGTCGATGACATGGACGAGCCTTGAGACAATTATGCCCAGGGGTATTGCCCAGATGGCGGCTCCCATAACGAAATCAGAGGTGATGCCAATCTTTTTGAAGAAGTGCCAGCACCACAGGATAAGTGTGGCAACGGACAGAGCGACCATTATACCGTACCAATATACGGTAATGGGGCCTATGCTGAATGCAATCGGGTCGATTCCGATGTAGATAGTACACCTCGGATTACAGGAAAGTTGCTACAGGCGGAATAGTAAAGCCGCCTCAATAACGGGACACAAGACACAAACTCCACAGTCAATTATAAGCTATGTTAGCTCATTCAAGCAAATCAGGTGTTGCAATGGCCTTGCAACCATGATATATCTAACTAAGCTATATAGTCAGATGCCTATCTGTAATCGATGATGAGCGGAGGGCTCAGTGCGAATGGAACAAATGCTATTTTCGTAGCAAGATAATAACTAGGGTGGAAAAGATGGATAACAAGAATAACCTGCTGGAGATTCTACGAGAGAAGGGCTATCGCCTCACCCCTCAGCGGATGATGGTGCTGGAAGCAATCGAGGCCAGTCATGATCACATCAGCGCGGAAGAGATACACGCCAAGGCTCGTATCAAATATCCGTATATCAACATTTCTACAGTGTACCGAACTCTGGACCTGTTGAAGGAACAGGGATTGGTGACCGAGACTGACCTGGGGGGTGGGCGTTTTCTCTATCACCCTGTGGGGAAAGCACACCATCACCACCTGGTATGTAAGAAATGTGGCAAGGTCAGGGATATCGATGCATCAGCGTTTCAGCAGTTGAAGGATGAATTGAAGTCAAAGTATGGCTTTGATGCTGAGTTCGAGCATCTTGCGATCTTCGGGACCTGCGAGGATTGTCAGGGCTGACCCATCTCGTTTCTGATACTACCTACCTGTAAGCGCTCGGAGGACGTAGGGTTCATTAACAGGATTCCAGTCCGTATTCCTTACCGGTCGCTATATTACTGGAGAATCCTCTCCGCGCGATTACTTCTGCAAGCACCTCTGTAACGCTTCCCCTGCTCATCTCCAAATTCATTGCTAGCGATGGCTCTTTCAATAAGTTTCTTCTGCAAACTGTTGCAATAATTATTCAGATATGCTATTATCAGTGGTGCCAGGATAAAATCAGCCAGGAGGTGTAGCTGGATCAGTTCGACAAGTAGATAGTCTGGAGCAAGGATGCAATGATTTTTATTGAAAGAGGTGGACATGATGAAGAAGCGCTTTTCTTTAATAGCTGTTGTAGCGGTGCTCATTGCCGCGACATTCATCGTTGGCTGTAATGGGGGTGAGGAGACAGGGGGAACGCTTCAGTTTTATGCCAACGGTGAGGATTTTGTGCGGCAGGGCTTTGTTTCCAAAGATGGCTGGAGCATTAGCTTCGACCATGTTTATGTAGTTCTTGATGATGTCGCTGCTTATCAGACCGATCCACCGTATGATCCTCATGAGGGTAGTGATATTGAGGCGGAGGTTATGGTTGGCCTCGAAGGTTTGCATACAGTAGACCTTGCAGAGGGTGATGAGGATGCCCTTCCTATCCGTTTGGGTGATGTGCAGGCTGGCGTGGGCCACTATAATGCGGTCTCGTGGAAAATGGCCAAAGCACCTGCGGGACCTGCTGAGGGATACAGCCTGGTTATTATGGGGACAGCCACTAAAGATGGCGAGAGCATTGATTTTACCATTAATGTCGAGGATGAATACGGGTATGCCTGCGGCGAGTATGTCGGCGACGAGCGTAAGGGCATAGTCCAGGATGGCGCTACTGCGGATGTGGAGATGACATTCCACTTCGACCATATCTTCGGCGATGCCGGGACCCCGCTGGATGACAGCCTGAACGTGGGCGCTGTCGGGTTCGAGCCGTTCAGCGTTATAGCGCAGGATGGGGAGCTTAATGAAAACATGGCGGGACTTCAAGAGAAACTCTCGCTGGAAGCATATGAGGCGCTGGTGACTATGCTGCCCACACTGGGTCACGTAGGGGAAGGGCATTGCCACTGCGAGTAGGTTTGAGCTGGTGTTTTGTTTTGCTGTTTTCACAACGATTACCAGAGGAAACTGATTGCATCTAAGGGGCATAATCGTGGGTAATAAGCAGAAGTTCGTTATAGGCTTGACTCTTGTTATTGCTATCCTGTGTTTCCCTGCGGTCGTTTATGCGCATGGCGCTTTTATCGAATACACGAGCAGCGTGGAAATTGAGATCGTTGCTACCTATGATACAGGAGAACCGATGTCCGATGCCCAGGTGGTGGTGTATGCGCCTGATGACCCTGCCAATCCCTGGCTGACCGGTGTTTGCGATGAGGAAGGACGGTTCACGTTTACCCCTGATAGCTCCAAGACGGGTACATGGGATGTGCAGGTACGGAAGTCAGGGCACGGTGATACAGCTCATATCCCTGTCGGCGATGGTGGGGGCACAACAGGTGAAACGGGTGGCTACACTGTTTTACAGATCGTGTTGATGTCGGTCTGTGTGATCTGGGGGTTTATCGGAACCGCACTCTATTTCAGTAGAAGGAAGGCCTGATGCATATCCCCGATGGTTTTCTGCCTGCCTCCGTCTGTGCCGCAGGATATGTGGCAACAGCGGCAGTAGCAGGTTATTCGATATACAAGATCAATAAGCAGGAGGATCCCAGAGAAGATATCCCCAAGGCTGCGCTGATGACGGCCGCGTTCTTTGTGGTCTCCTGGATACATATCCCGGTACCGCCTTCGAGCGTTCACCTGATTCTGGGGGGATTGATGGGGGCCATGCTGGGGTACTATGCGTTTCCCGCTATCCTCATCGGTTTGTTCTTCCAGGCGGTAATGTTCCAGCATGGTGGTCTCACCACTCTGGGGGTGAATGCGATAGTAATGGGGGTGCCAGCGCTTCTGGCGTACTATGTCTTTCGCCTCAAGAACGTGGGCAATCACAGCGGGCCGGCAAAAACGGGACTATTCGGCTTCCTTGCAGGATTCGGCAGCATCGCTGTATCGGTAGTGCTGGTTGTGGTTGTTTTACTCACGTTTGTCCCCGCGGGATTGGATTTGAGCATGGAGCGGACCGCGACCATTTCGCTCATTATAGCCCACGTGCCGCTGATGTTTATCGAGGGCGCATTCACCGCGCTGGTGGTTGTTTTCCTCCTCAGGGTGCAGCCACGACTTCTCGGCGTTGCCTGAACGCCGTTCCCCGGTAGATTCAAACGTTTTATCCTGCCAGGATACTGTTCCCATCACACTCTCTCTGGTCAGTGGGAGCATGTTCAGAGAAACAGCACGCCTCGTATCAGTAGTATCTCACGCATTATCATTCGTTGACAGACTACCTCGTTTAAATGTTGTGGGTTAGGTAGTATCGCTTCGTATTGCCTTGAGGTAGCACGCGAAATCTCCCTTTGTTGTGTAGTATCGGGCGCTGTGGTACAATGCGTCAATCTGGGAGATTTGTCTCGACAGGGAGCAAGCGATGTTCTGGGATGATGAGTACAGGAAAAATGAGCGTGTGTGGGGAGATGGGCCGAGCGAGCTGGCAATTGCCGCAGTCGAACACCTGCAAAGATACAAACAGGACGGCGAGCCATTGAGCATACTGGACGTTGGTTGTGGCTACGGTCGTGATGTACTCTACTTTTCGGACAATCTCAGGTGTGAGATTCTGGGGATAGATAGCTCCGAAACGGCTATCGATAGTGCCACTCGTGCCGCCCTCAAAGCGCAAAGCGCTACTGTGAGATTGCAATGCTGCGATTTCAGGGAGCTGGCGGGAGATAGATTCGACGTTGTATCCATCGCGAACCTGTATCACCTGCTGCAACAGGATGAGAGAAACGAACTGGTAAGAATGGCTATGCGGACTTTGAAGCCGGGCGGGTTACTCTTCATGAGCATGCTTTCAGTGAACGATCCCGAACATCAGGGAAAGGGTATCCCGATTCCCGGAGAGCCCAATTCATATCAGGACAGGGTGTATCTCCATCTGTGCAGCAGAGAAGAGTTGATGGCGGATCTCGCTTTTCTTGACATAAAAGAGCTCTACGAGCATAAGTATGACGAGCCTCATGCGAACGGTGACGTTCATCATCATATCTCCTGGATACTGATAGGGCGATGTGTATCTCGAGAGGTACCACAGTGAGACAGGGTCTCGCATAGCGAGGATTACCGGGGAGGATTTCGACATTTTCAGGCGTTTTCTGGTGCAACTACTGGGGCACATGGGGGTAAAGGGAGTATGGACAGTGATGCAACAACCTAAGCTGGAGACGGAGAGGTTAGTGTTGAGGCCTTTTACCCTGGATGATGCGCCACACGTACAGCGGCTGGCTGGCGACAGAGATATTGCATCAACGACAGGTGATATCCCATATCCTTATGAGGACGGTGTTGCTGAGGACTGGATCAGGTCGCACAGAGAGAGGTTCCGGAGTGGTGAGGCTGTGAACTATGCGATCGTGATCCGGGGAAACAACACGTTGATCGGAGCGATCGGGCTTCTTATCAATCAGCGGCATGAAACTGCGGAGATGGGATATTGGATCGGCAAGCCGTACTGGAGCAACGGGTATTGCACTGAGGCGGCGCGGGCTTTGCTGGAGTACGGATTCAGAGACCTCGGATTGAACCGTCTTTATGCGAATTACTTCATTCGAAATCCTGCCTCCGGGCGCGTGCTGGAGAAGATCGGCATGAGCTATGAGGGGTGCCTGAGACAACATATGAAAAAGTGGGGTGTGTTTGAGGACGTGAATGTATATTCGATTCTGCGAAGCGAGTATAAGGGCATAAAGGCGGACTAGCTAGAAGACAGCGTTTGATGGAGATAACAGCGAGGGAGTGGCGCCGCGGCCCCCGGGGCCCACCCCCCCCCAGGATTTAAAAAAACAGAA
>JAXHUK010000111.1:0-8386 GCA_034189725.1 Chloroflexota bacterium
CCGGCAGCGATGTCACATTCATGTATCTTATGGTCTGTCCACCCGGTGGTTGTTGCATCGCTTGCAGTGATGCGAAGCATATCACCAGCGTTTATATCCACCTCTGGGATCTCGACGGTGTAGTGATTACCCGCCATCGTTGCGTCCCATGGTCCTCCTCCAGTTGTTACGTTATCAATACTGACAGTAACGCCTACTGCCGGATCGCCACTGTTCTCGAAGACATCACCATTAAAGGTGTAGACCGGGGTGACTATCTCAATGTCGCTGATCCACTTCACCTGGAAACCACCGCACGCCGGATAGAAATCACCTGTTCCCCCGTAGTAGTAATGCCATATATTCGAGGGCAGGTTTTCTACCATGTCCTTGATGCCGAATATGTGTCGCCCCCAGGGATTGGTCGAAGTATCGGCGAGGAATGTCAAACGCATACCTTCGCTAAAATCCACCCCACATTGAGTGCCAGGAGCCCCAGAGCTGTCTGTCGTGCACCAGCATACGACACCCGGCCCCAGCGCAGCAGGGGGATCCATGAATATCTCCGCCGGGAACACCTTATTGAACCCGTCGATTGCCTTGACCTTCACCATATCTCCTGCAGAAAGCCCCCCCACAAGGTCGCACAGGTCATTGATGGATGTTCCCTGTATAGCACCGAGGTCTTTGGGCACTGCGCCCTCAGGCCCTCCGCAATTCGTATCCTCCTGGGGATTCCATCGGTCGTACTCTATGCAATATCCGGAAGGGGCGTTTGTAAATGTAACAGCCGTGCCAGGGATAGTGTCCCCTTCGCAAATTGGTGTATCATTCCAGGTCTCGCCGGGATGCACTACCTGCCACTCTCCTTCGAATACCGGCCCCTGGTAGTAGTAATGTGTCTCATTCCCATCACCATAGACCGGCATATTGTCTCTCATCCACTCCCAGGTCACGGTTGTTTCATCCACCACTGTGGTTCCATCAAGTGCGTATTTCACCACATGTACCTCTGTCGTGCCATCAGCCAGTGCCGCGGTAGGAAATACCGCCATAGGAAAAGCCGACACCAGCAGTGCCAGACACAGCATTATCGCTACTATTCTCTTCTTCAACGCAAGCACCTCTGAAATTCATTTTCTTCGAGAGATCATTGAGGCAGGCAAATCTTTCAGGGAGGATGTATGCATTCATAGAGCGTCCCATTAAATGCCGAAATCAGACAAACCAGAGACACATCGCATAGGATTATGAACGCACCACAAATTCGCGATTTCATATCCTCTCCTTTCCAAACATGGGAGGCACAGGTGTTTCCACCTATACCCTCGAGACCTTTGCCTACCGGTTGCCTGCCATACCCCAAACAATTGAGGTTTAGGTACAACAACTCGGAGAGTATTACCGTTATGCTACATATTCGTATTCTGCATCATGTGCAAACAGCTTTATGTCAACTGGGTGCTTGCGCAAGATCACTTATGCTCCATCCGTGTCGCATGCTATATTCAACGTTTTCCCGTTAATAAATGAGCTCCTCAATTAGTGTCGGGAGATTCTCCGGACAGTCACATACCGTTGGTACAATACAGGGCTGACCGTTCTTCACCTCAAGTACGTCTCTCCCCTCTTCGGAGAGCAGCAGAGCGATGAACTCCGCCGCCAACTCTTCGTTAGGTGCGTTCGTAGTGATGGTTATGCCATAGACGATCGGCTTGCCTGTTTTTTCGCTGTATTCCGGGGGAGGACCTGGTGTTTTTATGATTTCTATGGAGGCATTCTTGTAGAAGTCCTCGTAGGTTATACCCATTGTCCCGATTTCACCCGTCTGGGAAAGGTTGATAGCGTCATCGAGTTCGATGAATTCCAGGTCATGCTGGACAGCCACAGAGCTATACTCAAAGGCATAGTCCAGATCACCGGACTGGAGCAGGGCAATAAGCTCAACCGATTTCGGCCTTACGACCTCTCTTCCCCGGCTAACTCTTCCCCGTTCATGCTCGCTGCCCGGCATGAGAACATCGTACAGCCCATCGGCATCAGGGTCTTGAGATACACCGAACGTAGCTGCTTCGTCGTAGTAATACCTCTGCGTTAGTTGAATCACCATGGGTGTTCTATAGCCGCAGGGATCGTCATCAGGGTTGCTATGCCCCCATGTCACATCCTCATTGCGCAGAACGTCATACCAGGTTCTGTCGCCGCTTGCTACCTCGTCGGCATGAGGAGCACCATCGCGGTAACACAGCACCATCTTATTCCTGGCGAAAGCAATGTTCCAATCAGCGTATCCCGGCTCATAGAGCCTGTCAGGGATAAGCTTGTAATCAGCAGAGGCAATTATCTCCGGGGGAGCCTCTCCTGCCTCTTCTCTGGTTATCGCCTTGTTTATCATCGTGGCACTCCCACCGGATTCACGCAGTACATCAACAGTAGGGTGGGTTTTCTCAAACTCCTTCTCCAATTCATCGAAGGGCACCGACAAGCTGCCGGCGTGGTATATCGTCAGCGTCTCCGTCCGCGCAACCTCTCCCTCACCACAACCAGTCACCATGACTGGAACCATGATCAAAGATAATAGTAATACTATAAGTAGTGCTGCTCTGTTTCTCATTGAAACAGCTCCTTTCTAAAAAACATATGTCGCTGAAACCTCAAAGTGGATCTATACATTCAATTTCTCTTTAAGGTTCAATTCCTCGAATGCCTGCCGATTTACAAGTGTATAACCCAACACCCAACAGTTACCCACCGCATCCCTCAGCACCCCGGCATATTCGGGGAATTCCTCCATGCCCCCTATCATCCGGGCAAAGATACCCTGGATGGAAAAACACTTCCCTCCCCCTGGATTCTATTTAGAAATCATCACCTCCGTGGCTTTGATCACAGCAGAGACCTTATCTCCCACTGAGATATTCAGCCGCTCGGCCGAACTCCTGGTTATAGCAGCTACGACCTCATTTTCACCTACCTGAACAACGACCTCAGCCATGACCTCTCCTAACTTGACCTCCTTCACTGTTCCTGCCAGCCTGTTACGAGCGCTGAGTTCCATTTCATTCACCTCCTGTTTTATTGAATCAGTGGCAAGCATCGTGCTCCCCGCAATATCAAAAAACGTGTATTGCTGAAGCCTTAAATGTTGCCCAGACTTTCACCCCCTTTCTTAAGTTCAATTCGTCCAATGCCTGCCTGGTGACAAGACAAACGAAGTCCGGAGGAACGCTCACGGTAACGTATGCCACCACTCCTTTGTCAACAATGTCGGTGACGGTACCTTCAAAGGAGTTCCTCGCCGTTGATGCGAGCGGCTCCCTGGAGATGAATATATCCTCGGGGCGAAGCGAAAGGTGAATCTTACCTCTTAAATCAGTCACCGCCATCAGTTCTACGCTACCAATGTCAACAAGGGCATGGCCGTTATTAGCGTTGCTGACCTCGCCTGCAAAGATATTTCGGGATAAGGCGAAGCGGGCGACAAACTCTGAGTTCGGTTGTCGCAGTACATCCTCAGGCTTTCCCACCTGGACTATCCGCCCTTCGTTTAGCACGGCGACACGATGCCCCAGTGCTACAGCCTCCTCGAAATCGTGAGTGACGTGAATAAAAGTCACTTTCAACCGACGGTGTATATCGGCTAACTCCCGCTGCATTCCTTCCCTCGTTTCCGGGTCCATTGCACTCAACGGCTCATCGAGTAACAGCACCGCAGGCTCAGTTACCAGCGCCCGGGCCAGAGCTACCTTTTGCTTCTCACCACCGCTCAACGTGGTCGTGTTTCTCTGAAGCAAGTGAGTGATCCCCAGCAGGTCAGCCATAGCATCCACCCTGGGCTTGACCTCAGACTTCGGGCATTTCATTGACTTGAGCCCAAAGGCGATGTTTTCCTGCACCGAAAGGTGGGGAAAAAGAACCTGGTCTTGATAGACAATACAGATACCCCTCTTCTCCGGATTGAGCCTGCTGATATCCCTGCCATTAACCGATACCGTTCCCTCAAGGATCGGATAGAGCCCGGCGATAGCTTCCAGGAGCACTGTCTTCCCGGCCCCTGTGGGCCCAAGGATTATGAAGTACTCGCCTGTCTCAATATCAAGGGTTATGTTTCGAAGCATGAAACTACCCAAATCGACGTTCAGGCCGTTTATTGAGATCATTCTTTTTCCTCTCTCATGGCAATGGTCCTGAGCGAAATAAACGCGATGAGTGATATCAATATCACCAGTACCGCCACCGGTCGAGCATAATCCAGCCCAAATGAGGCGAAGCGGTCAGCGACCAGTATGGGCGCAACTACCGGGTACTCGTTGAGAAAAGGCACATGATAGGCCAGGATAAGCACAGCGCCAAACTCGCTTAATCCCCTGGCCCACATCATGACCGCGCCCGAGAATATGCTCCTCCAGGCCAGAGGTAAGGAAATGCGAAAGAACGTCCGCCAGCGTGAGGCTCCCAGGGTTCGGGATACCTTTTCCAGTCTGACATCTACTGCCTTGAAGCCATCCCTCGCCGAGTCAATCAAAAAGGGAACACTCACAAACATCATGGCGATAACAACCCCGGCAACGGCATCGACGAATGTTATCCCAACATTGCCAAACAGCTTTCCTACGAAGAACTGCCTTCCGAAGACAAAGAGAAGCGCAATACCCGCCGCAGAATGTGGGATGACGATAGGGACATCAATGAGTCCTTCCAACAGTCTCTTACCGCGAAATTCGTGCCTCGCCAACAGGTAGGCCAGTGGAACCCCGAGAATCAAACCGATTGCCGTCGCTACCAGGGCAGCCCAAATAGTGAGCAGAATGGATGAGTACACCTCCTCTTCAAGCAGTGTATTCCATAGCGTGCCTGGCGATGACGAGGTCGATGTCTTGATTATGGGGGCGAAGATAAAGAACAGGATGAGGAGGCTAAGCACGATAAATACTATACTCATGCTGTCCAGCCTCACCCGAGATCGAATTTTGGACATGCCTTTATTCATGAATTAATTCCCAGAATGTAGTGGGATTCCAATCGGGATACTGCGGAGAGCCGAGAGAGAGAATTGAGGCACAAAAAAAATAGCACCTCTTATACGCAGGCGCTATTCTATAAAGAGCAAAAGTCATCAGCTTCTCCTTTCCAAACATGGGAGGCAATACCATTTCTAGTATTACCCTGTCGTCCACTCTCCGTGGGTTGACCCTTTAGGAAAAGTGGATCGGAAAGCTTTTTATTTACTTATTTATTTTAGTGATACTAAACTGGCTAGCGTTCGCTCCGCCATTTACTTTACAATCGCGATCAAGCACCCCGAGAATACAGGGCTTTACTGCAAGCCACGATTGGTACTGTCTGAACCAACCCCGAATATACAGCAGTGCCAGTGCTTTTGTCAAGCCCTTTCCAGAATTCACAACGAATATGGGAATTAGTGTCTCTACTACAATAATATAGCTTTCGACAGGTAACCATGCTAAAATTTACTATAGTAGCAATCGTGTACGGAAAAGTTGTTTTTCCGTGGAGACTACATACTTAGATATGGACGATTTAAAGCAAGAGATTCTTTGTTTCGCTCAAGACAGGGGGGCAGATATCATAGGCTTCGCCAGCCCTGCTACCTGGGATGAGACGAATGAGGTGCCTCAGCCATTTCGACCAAGGTCTATTTGGAAGGCTACCAACACCGTTATCGTGATGGGCATCGCAATGCTGCTCCCGATTGTGGAAACAACGCCCTCTATTGTCCATTCCGAGATGTACCGTACCTGTAATCGTGAGCTTGACAGCCTTGCATTCAATCTCGCCCGGTATCTCAACCGCCGGCACTATGCCTCGATATTCTTCCCCCGCGATGGATTCGGGGATGTAAAGATACTGGTAGAAAACCCTATGGCTGCTTTCAGCCACGTCATAGCGGCCAAATATGCGGGATTGGGCACCATCGGATTGAGCCACAATCTACTCACCCCGGAGTTCGGACCTCGTGTTAGATTTGTCTCTGTTTTTACCTCGGCAGAGCTTGAGCCAGATAAAATGCTGGATAAGGAGCTATGCATTAAGTGTCTGGCCTGTGCTGACTGTTGTCCGGTAAATGCTATCCTGCCCAATGACAGCACACTGATCGCCGATTATGATGTACAATCCTGTGTACAGAAGCATGTGGAATTGAACGAGAAGAAGACCTACCCCTGCGGGATATGTATCAAAGTCTGCCCTATTGGCGCAGACCGGAAGCTCTACAAAAGCCGCGGCTTTGCGCCCAAATATCGCAAGGAAGCTGAAATCCTCGCTGCTGATCCTGAACATCCGGATTACAGTGCGTGGACCCATGCGCGGCGGTATGGCTCGTGGTAATAAACCCCATAGTAAGGAGGTTGCATAATGGCCGAAGGTAGCGTATATGATTTGGAGCATTTCAGTAATGATCTGGATTATCTGCTTGCTCAGGAAAAAGAGAGCATTGTCTTCCGTGATAATGCTCAGGATCTCCTGCGGAAATTGCTTTCCAACCAGGAGTTCATCGCCGATGTTCTGGACAAGATGGTTTCCGATGATACTGTCCTCAAGGGAAAGATAGGCACGATCGATCGAAACGATATCATGGTACATTTGAGTTCCAAGGGCAACTTCTCGATGAGGCTGTTTGTGTGGGCGCCTCTCGCTTTTTCGCCGATACATGACCATGGGGCGTGGGGTGTTATCGGAGCACTAGCAGGTCAGGTCGAGGAGACAAAGTACCGCCGCCTGGATGATGGCTCCAAAGAAGGGTATGCTAAAATCGAGCAGGTGTCGACAGCACTGCTGAATCCCGGGGATACATCACACGTTTCTGTTTTTGACGACGGTATTCACAAGACAGGCAACAGCGGCGATACGGTGTCGCTCTCACTGCATGTATATGGTAGAGCGGTACGAAAAGGATTCATACAGTGTTTCAACATGGAGGAAAACTCCGTCCATAACCTGGTAACCCCGAAATTAGAAAAGCGTCTGTTTGCCGTAAAGGCGCTCGGTGCACTCAGCCCGACGCTGGCAAAAACTTCAATAGAGAAGGCGTTTCATGACCCGCATCCCCTGGTGCGATGGGAGAGCATCAAGGCTATGGAGCAAATAGATAAAGCTGGCTGGATAACCCTTTTGAAGGAAGCGGCGAGTGATTCTGATGAGGGAGTGAGAAAAAAGGCCAACGTCCTCCTGAACAAAACGTAGGAATGTTGAATACCCTGCAAGTCATTTGGCACAGCGTTTCCTATGTGATATGATAATCTGAAAATCTCTGTGAGCGGCTAGCTTGATATGAACTGGCTTGATATTGTCCTGATTCTCATTCTTGCGATCCCCGCTGTCATCGGTTTATGGCGTGGATTACTCAAGACCGTCGTCCCCATGATAGGAATGGTCCTCGGTGTATATTTAGCAGGACAGTTCTACAGCCCTGTATCAAACTGGCTGTCTGTCTGGCTCGAAAGCCCTGCACAATCAAGGATAGTTGCGTTCCTGATCATTTTCGTTGTCGTGTTATTGATCACGATGATCCTCGCCTGGCAACTACGCAAAGTTCTCAATATCTTCCTTCTCGGATGGATCGACCATATTGGTGGACTGCTCTTCGGTCTGGCAATCGGAGCAATCGTCTCCGCTGTCGCCGTATCACTGTTTGCCAAGTTCCCATTCGCAGGAGTGGAAGCTATTATTCAAGATTCCGCACTTGCGGTATTCCTCCTCAACAGTTTCCCGTTCGTGCTCAGTATCCTTCCTGAAGAGTTCGACACTGTACGCCAGTTTTTCCAGTGAAGCTATTGCTTGATATGCAGGGCAATTCGCGCACTATAACTACGTTTACAGGAATCAAATCCTTGAAAGCACGCTATGTACACAATTGGCAGATGACTCCTGACCATGCCAGGCAAAAACAGCGGGAACTTGCGGCTATGGTTGTTACGGAAAACCAAGTGAAAAATGTTCATCTGGTTGCTGGAGTTGACATCTCAGCACCAGATGCGCGTGGCCTCGCTCGTGCGGCAGTTGTCGTCCTCCGCTACCCCGGGATGGAACTCCAGGAGACCAAGGAGGTTGAGCAGGAGCCTGGTTTCCCCTATGTCCCCGGGCTGCTCTCTTTCAGGGAAGCTCCCCTGATCCTTGCTGCCTGTGAGAAGCTGAATAGCGAACCCGACCTGGTGCTCGTCGATGGCCAGGGCATCGCACATCCCCGGCGGCTGGGGCTGGCCTCACATCTGGGAGTGCTCTGGGACAAACCGACCATCGGCTGTGCCAAATCGAGGCTCTGCGGCACCCATAAGGCGTTGCCAGAGGACCAGGGAGCGTACACCGAGCTCACAGACAACGGTGAGGTAATAGGGGCTGTGCTCCGCACCAGGCGAAGCGTGAAGCCACTCTACATATCCATAGGGCA
>JAXHUK010000112.1:0-17758 GCA_034189725.1 Chloroflexota bacterium
CCGATGAAGTCCATGCCGATATGTTGCTCCTTTGCCATCTCCTCGTACTCAGCCTCGGAGACACCCATGATTTTCTTGTAGACGTACTCGTTGTCCTCGCCAACCCGCACCGGTGGTTTGCGAATGCTACCCGGCGTCTTGGACATTTTCCACGCCAATCCTGGGTAGAGATGTGTGCCGCATTCGGGGGCGTTGATCTCCTGGAAGAAGCCCCGCTCCTTAACATGGGGATCAGCAAAAACATCCTTGTCATCCAATACAGGACCGGAGGGCACACCCTCCTTCTGTAGAATACGGAAAGCGTCGTATTTGTCTTGCGTCCTGGTCCACGCTGCGATGTGCTTATTAAGCTCATCGTGGTTCTTGTAGAGGCTCAGGGCATCGGCAAACTTGTCATCCTTGGTCCACTCAGGATTACCCATGGCACGGCATAACCCCTGCCATTGCTCATCGTTGAATATCGAGATATTTATCCACTGGTCGTCGGCAAAGTCTTTGGGGGCAAAGACCTCGGGTCGTATCCTCCGTGGGCTTGGTTGGCAGGGATAGCATCCCTGAACAGCCGAGGTGTGGCGATTGCCCAGGGTTCCCTGAACCCTTCCATTGGCGGTGTAGTCCATTATGGATTCACCGTACCACTGCATCAAGTTCTCCGATTGCGAGAAGTCGATGAACTGCCCCTTGCCAGTACGCTTGCGATAGTGCAGGGCGGACATAACGGCGAAGGGCATAGCCGCCCCACTGGTGGCATCCATCCAGAATGTGGATGAGCAGGTCGTCGGTGCATCTTCGGGATAGCCTCTCAGCGAGGTGAAGCCGCTCACACATTCTACATTGAAACCATACCCCACATACTTATTATAGGGGCCGGTATTGCCGTACCCAGGAGCGGACAGCATGATGATGTCGGGTTTCACTTCTTTAAGGGACTCATATGTGATACCTAACTTGGGCATTCTCCCAACGGCGTTATTTTCTACGAACACGTCGGCGGTGGAAATCAGCCGCTTGAACATCTCCATTCCTTTGGGACGGGTCAGGTCCATGGTGCAACTGTGCTTGTTGCGCATGTGGATGTTGAAGGCAGCGACACGGTTCCAGGGCCTCTCTCCGGGATCCATATCGGGAAAACCGCGTCCGATGCTTCCCAGCATGGGAACTAACTCCTTGGGTGGACGGGCCATGAGTCCTCTGGTTGCCCTGGGGAAGTGCTGCAGCGACTCCACCCAGATGACCTCAGCGCCGAAGTCTGCTAGTAGCTGGCAGGCATAGGGCAAGGCCCACACCAGATGAATTGCAACTACTCTTACTCCCTCTAATGGTAACTTGGCCATAGTTAAACCTCCTTCTAGATAACTCCGCTTTCTCTCAGTTTTACGAGGTCCTCTTTGCTATATCCCAGTTTCTCTCCATAGACCTCTTCGTTGTGCTCACCGAGAAGGGGAGCCCCCCTTTTCGCTTGCCACGGAGTTTCAGACATGATAAATGGTGCTCCTGGCTGGGTGATCTTCCCGGTAACCGGGCGGTCGATGTCTACCCAGTATCCCCGGTCGTTGAAGTGGGGAGATTTAACCAGGTCCTCTGTCGTATAGACAGCCGTGATAGAGATAGACTGTGCCTGACCTTTCTCCATAATCTCATTCTTGGTACGTTCAGCTACCCATGGCCTCCAGATGGCTTCGAATTCCCCCTTTTTCTCCATATCGAAGAGATTGGGGAACTGGTCCCCCAAACCAGGGATATCCAGCATGCGGAGGAATCCTGGATAGTATTCGGGTAGCAGTAAAAGGGCAACAAAACCATCTGCACAGGGCGCGATCTCCATGGGGAGGATCCCCATTTGTGCCAGGGGTTCCCTGCCGGTCACAATTCCTGTGTACTGATAGCCCAGGAGTCCGGCAGCTCTTCTATCAATGCTGGTGAGGTTGGCTTCCATGATGGAGAGGTCAACATGCTGCCCGATACCCTGCTCCCATTTAGCCCACAGGGCGAAGATGGAGGCCGAGGCCGCCATGGCGCCCCCCTGATACTCCATTGCGCTGCCTGCCAGCTTCGATGGTGGCCGTCCCTCGATGCCGCAGGAATACATAGCATGGCCCATGCCTTCTTGGACAAGGTTCGATGCCTTATAGTCACGATAAGGGCCAGTCTGGCCGAAGTTGGATATAGAGGTCATCACCAGTTTGGGGTTTATCTTCTCCAGTTCTTCGTAACTCAGCCCCAGGCTGGGCATCACACGGGGGCTGAAGTTTTCCACCACAACATCCACCTCTTTAACCAGTTCCTTAAAGATGGTTTTCCCCGTATCACTTTTCAGGTTTAGAGTAATGCTTCTCTTATTGGTATTTAGATGAAGGAATAACAGGCTTTTTTCTGGATCGGGGTCATCCTGGAAGAATGGGCCTGATCTCCTCGCAGGATCTCCTTCACCTGGCCTTTCGATCTTGATGACGTCAGCACCGTAATCAGCAAAATATTTGGTGCAGAAAGGTCCAGCTATGTTCTGGGTTAGGTCTAGAATTTTGACATCAGATAGTGCCTGATCCACTATTTGACACCTCCTTTTTTAAGATTTCTTACAGTATTGTATGCCACATGATGAATCACCCATCCATATAGCACCTCCTGGGATATAGATTCAGAATGGAGATGACATGATATAAGAGCAACATTACCTATAAGGGGAAAAATAGGTAATGTTGCTCTTATATCACAGCAAATTGTAAATGTCAACGACGTATAAGGTGCTTTCAAAAGAGGGAGTAATATAGTAGTCGCAGGTTCAGGAGAGACTCAATTTGAGTTGAAATATACAGGTAGTTCGAATACTGTGACGGTACTTTGCTATCTCAGGTTGTCTGAAATGTTGTATCAGCGTCGATTTGTTGCTACAATCATTTTGAATGTAGACCAGCTAGATAATCAATGTATTTGGGGGATGAAGAGATGATAGATGTTGAGGAGATGCGCCAGAAGTTTGATAACTCGCCGTGCGCTCTCTTTTTCGGTATGAAGGTTGTAGAACTCGAACGGGGATATTCCAAGGTGGAACTCAAGCTGAAGCAAGAGTTCCTCAACTGGGATAATATGATTCAGGGTGGTGTAATAGTCACATTGCTCGATCAGGCCTTTGGTTGTGCCTGCAATACGTTGGAGAATATCTACGTAGCTGTTCAGATGAATATCCACTTCATTGCAGCAGCACCTGCTGGCGAAACTGTTTATGGTGAATCCAGGGTCTGGCATGCCGGCAAGAGAATCGGCTCATCGGAAATGACGGTCGTCGATTCAAAAGGGAAAACGATCGCGCGGGCAACAGGCACTATTGTCTCTATGGGAGCCAGAAGCTAGCGGCGAACGGCACTCGGCAATAAGCGCTTTTTAATAATCATTTACTGACGGGGTAGTACGATATGATTGTAGAGATGAGTAAGGGAGCAACAAGAGAGCAGATCGATCATGTGGTCGACAAAGCGCACTCTCTGGGCTTTGAGGTTCAGTTAAATCTGGGTACCGAAAAGACAGTAGTGGCAATTCTGGGTGGTGAAACGGGAAGAACTCCCACTGATGTTTTCGCTGTTCTCGGGGGCGTTGAAGGTGTCACCCGCGTAATGAAGCCCTATAAACTGGCTTCACGGGAATTTCACCCGCAGGCTACTGAGATAGATGTAGACAGTGTTCACATCGGGGGGGAGAAGATAGTGATTATGGCCGGCCCGTGCGCCGTGGAAAGCGAACGCCAGCTTATGGATACTGCCAAGGCAGTCAAGGAGCTTGGAGGTGATATAGTCAGGGGAGGAGCATTTAAACCTCGCACCTCTCCATTCAGTTTTCAAGGACTGGAAGCAGAAGGCGTGACGCTGCTGGGCAAGGTCAGTCATACTATCGGCATACCGATAATCACGGAGGTCGTTGATTCCAAGGACCTCGAGTTGCTGGCCAAACACGCTGATATACTGCAAGTCGGTGCCCGAAATATGCAGAATTTCTCGCTCCTGAAGGATCTCAGCAAACTGAGACACCCTATCATGTTGAAGAGAGGGCTCTCCGCAACGGTCACCGAATGGCTAACGGCGGCTGATTACCTCTTGGCTGAAGGTAACAAGCAGGTGATTCTGTGTGAACGCGGGATTCGGACATTTGAAGACAGCACGCGGTTCTCTATGGACATCAGCTCGATAGCGGTGGTAAAGCGGTTCAGTCATCTCCCGATAATCGTAGACCCCAGTCACGCTGCGGGGCATTTCAAGTACGTTCCCAGCATTGCCAAGGCTGCTATCGCAGCCGGTGCAGACGGGCTTCTGATAGAGGTACACCCCAATCCTGAAGAGGCGCTGGTCGATGGTCTGCAATCATTGACCATTCCTAACTTTGGGCGATTGCTTGACGAGTTGAAGCCCATCGCGCAGGCTGTGGGCCGATATATCTGATATCGGGCGATTTACATTTGGGAAGGACAAGTTGATGGCTGTTTCCCGAAAGTTACAGCAGCAGATGGTAGCTGGTGGCTGGATCAGGAAGATGTTTGAAGAGGGGATTGCCCTCAAGGCCAGGTATGGCGAAAGCAACGTTTTTGATCTGACACTGGGTAATCCGGTAGCAGAGCCGCCAGAGGAGTTTCACCATGAGCTTCGCAAGTGGGTAAACAATCCTAGCCCGGGAATGCACCGGTATATGCCAAACGCTGGTTACCAGGAGACTCGGGCTGCCGTAGCAACGCATCTCACATCCGAAACTGGGCTACCGTTCACGGCGAATGAGATAGTGATGACCTGTGGTGCTGCCGGAGGTATCAATGTCGTATTGAAGACTCTTGTCGAAGCCGGGGACGAGGTGGTTATCTTTGCTCCCTACTTCGTTGAATATATCTATTATGTTGACAACCATCAAGGCATTCCTCGAATCACTGCTACAGACAGCCAGTTCGCTCCCGACTTGAACGCCCTGGAGGAAACCATAACACCGAGTACGCGAGCCGTGTTGATTAACTCACCCAATAATCCGACAGGCGCTGTCTATGGCCACGGTAGTCTGCAGGGTATCTGCGAGGTGATCAGGGCAAAAGAGCGCCTGTACGGTAAAGAGATATTTTTGATCAGCGATGACATTTACCGCAGGCTGGTATACGACGGGGCAGAATGTCCCTACCTGTTTCAGTATCACCCCAGGGCCATTGTCATCACTTCCCACTCGAAAGACCTGGCATTACCAGGGGAGCGCATCGGTTACATCGCCATCAATCCCCGGTATGATGAGCGAGAAGATCTGGTGAATGGGTTTGTATTCTGTAACCGCGTGCTTGGTTTCGTCAATGCCCCGGCCCTCATGCAACATGTGGTGCAAGCTCTACAAGATGCATCGGTTGACGTGGGCGAATACGTAAAGAAAAGAGACCTTCTCTATAACAGCCTGGTTGAGATGGGCTATTCGATAGTGAAACCACAGGGTGCTTTCTACATATTCCCTCGATCGCCTATTGAGGATGATGTGGCTTTCGTCAGGGAGTTGCAGAAGTACAACGTGCTGGCGGTACCCGGGCAGGGATTCGGTGCTCCGGGGTATTTTCGTCTCTCGTATTGCGTGGAAGAGCGGGTAATCGAAGGGTCGCTTCCCGGATTCAGGGCAGTAGCCAGGGAGTTCGGTCTCCACTGAGTTACTGGACTACAGGGGTGCTCATTATCCCGAAACTCTCATCGTTGTAGCTTATTGTAGCTTTAAGACCTGCTCTGTTTTTTCCAGGTCATCTGTCTTGAGCACTACCATCGCCTTACCACCTGGTGCCTGCTCGATGTAGGAGTAGAAGTACTGCAGGTTGATCTTAGCCTCGGCCAAAGGCTTGGCCACGCTGTTCAAGAGCCCCCCAGGCACATCTGGTATCTCGGCATTCAGTATCCAATCCACCCTGGTAGTGAAGCCAGCCTGTCGCAACGCTTCGTACCCCTTATCGGGTTTGTCGATGATCATACGCACTATACCGAACTCGGCAGACTCACTTATAGATAGCGCCCCGATGCTGATGTTTTCTTGCTCAAGTACCTCAAGAATCGCGACCAGTCTTCCGAACACGTTCTCCACAAAAACGGAAACCTGCTTTATCCTCATTGTACAGTACCCCCTTAGTCACAATTTGTGTTACTACAAAAATACTCATGAGCAAGTGTTCACAAAGTGTAACGGGAATCCCCCCGTTATCTACAGGGAAAGTGAGAGCTAATCAACCACGGGTACATGCAGGTCGGGAGCCCTGTTGCTGCCAGTTTTCAGTTGCTCAAAGCTCGCTGCGATCTACTACCCGCTTTGCTTTGCCCTCGCTACGGGCTATAGTCTTGGGCTCTACCAGTTTGATGCGGGCGGAAATCCCCAGAACGCTGTCCATTTCAGACCGTAGTTTCTGCTCCAGCCTTTCCATCTTCTGCATTTCATCCGAGAAGACTTCTTCCGAGACCTCAACCCATACCTCCAGGTCCTCTGACTTGAATGCGTGCTGCCTGTCGACAACGATCAAGTAATGGGGTTCCACTCCCTCGACATCGAGAAGCACGCTCTCTATCTGGGACGGGAATACGTTTACCCCTCGCACAATCAACATATCGTCACTGCGGCCGGCGACGCGGGACATTCTGGCCAGGGTCCGTCCACATTCACAAGGCTCAGGATCAAGTACGACTATGTCTCTGGTACGGAATCGTATTACCGGCTGGGCCTCCTTGGTGAGAGTGGTTATCACCATCTCTCCTGCCTCCCCATAAGGTAACTGCTCCCCGGTATCGGGATCGATGATTTCAACCAGGAAATGGTCTTCCGCAATGTGCATACCGCACTTATGAGGGCACTCAACGGATACACCTGGCCCGATAACCTCGGTCAGACCATAGACGTTAATTGCCAGTATGCCAAGTTTCTCCTCGATATCCCTTCTCATCTGATCCGACCATGGTTCGGCGCCCAGTATGCCCAAGCGTAGTTTGGTGTCACGCAAATCGACTCCCATTTCTCTGGCAGTCTCAGCTACAATCAGGGCGTAGGAGGGTGTGCAGGTAAGAACAGTGGTTCCCAGATCTTGCAGGAGGAGAATTTGGCGTTTGGTATTTCCCCCGGAGGTGGGGACAACCGAGGCTCCCACAAGCTCCGCCCCGTAATGAAATCCAAGACCACCGGTAAACAGGCCATATCCATAAGCGTTTTGCAACACATCGTCCCTGGTTACACCAGCGGAGACCAAAGATCGAGCCATTATCTCAGACCACATGGCGATATCGCCCTGGGTATAGGGAGCGATTATTGGCTTACCGGTTGTGCCGCTGGAAGAATGAATCCGTACTACCTTTTCCTGGGGGACGGCCATCAATCCGTAGGGGTAGTTATCCCGAAAATCCAGCTTGCTGGTAAACGGTAGCTTGGCCAGGTCGGCCAGCGTTTTGATGTCATCGGGGGTTGCTCCCCGCTCCTTGAACGTTCGGCGATAGAAGGGAACATTATCGTAGACATCCTTCACCTTTTTCTGGAGACGCTGGAGTTGGAGTTTCTCCAGTTCCTGCCGTGGCATTTTCTCGTGTTCAGGGTCGCGAATCATTTTACACCCCCATTTGTTGATAGTAGTGCTTTAGCCTCGTCTGCTCCTTTAATAAATGCTTGAACACTGGACTCGACGAACTTAGGTGGCAGCCTGCGACGCATGGTATCTGTCCACCCTTCGCTGCTCAACTCAAGGAACGCAGAGAGGAAACCGAGCATCGCCATGTTCATTGCTCGCGGGTTGTTGACCTCGCGGCCGATCTGGGCAGCATGGGCCATGTATACCGTATCAGTATACGGTTTGAATATCTGCGTTATCTCGTCCCAGCTTGGATAGGGAACCCTGCTATCGACCGCTGCAACTGGTACTACGACTACATCAGCAATAATGGCCAGCCCTCCAGGCTTCAAATACGATGCCCATCGCGCAGCTTCCAATTGTTCAAAGCCCAGTATGAAATCAACATTTCCTTTTTTGATAATGGGAGAGAACACATGCTTGCCCCAGCGTACGTGGCTGGTTACACTCCCTCCTCGCTGGGCTAAGCCAAGGGTGTCCGACTTTTTCACATCGTATCCATTGTTCATGCCGATCTCAGCCATAGCATCGCTGGCCATAATGACCCCATGACCACCAACCCCTACCATTAAAACATCTACATTTTTCATCTCTTCATCTCCGAAATCGCCTCTTGGGGGCAAACCTGAGCACAAATGCCACAGGCGGTGCCCACACACACATCGGGATCTATCGCAACCCCGTCACCCGAGAGAGATAACCCGGGGCATCCGATTTCCATGCAATCGTAACAGCCGGAGCAGGCGTTTTCATCTACCTCAAAGGGTGTTCCCCGGGACTTCGCCTGCAGGGCGCAGGGGCCCCGCGCAATTATCACCGATGGTTCATCAGTTTCCAGGCATCGCTCTATGGTTGACGTAATAGCCTTCAGATCAAAGGCATCGACTACATTGACATCGGTGACCCCGATCCCCTGCACCAATGTCTCCAGGTGCACAATCCGCGCTTTCTCACCGGTTGCCGAGATGCCCGAACCCGGGTGACCTTGATGACCGGTCATTGCTGTAGTCCCGTTGTCCAGTATGATAACTGTGGTATTTCCCTGATTGTATACCACATCGACCAGCCCGGTTATGCCGGAGTGCATGAACGTGGAGTCGCCGAGTACCGCTACCGCTTTATTGAGGACGCCTGCCTTCTCTAAACCCAGCGCATGCCCGATGCTGGCGCCCATACAAGCACAGGTATCCAGGGCTGCCAGAGGAGGATAGACACCCAGGGTGTAACACCCGATATCGCTGGTAACAATAAACTCATTGGCCTGTAGCGGTTCCCCCGAATCGTGACCACGAAAGCCCAGCTTCCTCAGGGTAAACTCAGTGCCGACGTGGGGACACCCCGCGCAGAGCAGCGGTCGCCGTATCGGCAACTGCCGCGTGGATACTGCCTGCGGAGAGGTCATTGGGGGAGCTGAAATCAGGCCTGCGTCAGCAGCGCTCTGTTCCACTATCTCATGATTAAGCTCTCCGATTATAGGAAAAATCTCCTTGCCAGCGATGGGAATGCCCAGATTGCGTATCTCCTCTTCCAGAAAAGGATCCAACTCCTCAACAACGATCAAACGCTCTACTTCTTGCGCGAAGCGGCGTATCAGGTTGGCTGGAATCGGGTAGGTGGTTACCAATTTGAGATGAGAAGCATTCTTGAATACCTCCCTGGCATATTGATATGCCACGCCACTGGATATCACACCCAGCTTGCGGTCAGCAAGTATCATTTCGTTTAGCGGAAAGTCCTCGACATAGGAACGAAGTTGAACAATACGTCCCTCCATTGCATGGCGTCTCACTCGGGCATTTGAGGGCACCATCACAAACTTGGCGGAAGAACGCGTAAAACTGGGCTGTCTCAGATCAGCCTTTCGCTCCCCGTTCACGTCCACCACGGTCTTACAGTGAGATATACGTGTTGTGGAGCGCAGCAGCACTGGTGTGTCGAATTGCTCGCTGATGTCGAATGCCCAGTGCATCAACTCGTAAGCCTCCTGGCTATCGGTGGGTTCAAGCATGGGCACCTTGGCGAATTTAGCAAAATGGCGGTTATCCTGCTCACCCTGGGAACTGTGCTCCCCGGGGTCGTCACATGACACCACGACCAGTCCACCAATCGTGCCTGTGGTTGCCACCGCAAAAAACGGGTCGGCAGCGACATTCAAGCCCACATGTTTCATCGAAACCATCGCCCGAACGCCGCTGTAAGCGGCCCCCATCCCCACCTCTAAGGCCACCTTTTCATTGGTTGCCCACTCGGCGTATACTTCTTCCTTGCCGGCTATGCTCTGTAGTATCTCTGTACTCGGTGTTCCCGGATAGGCAGTTGCCACAGCGACACCGGCGTGATAGGCACCAAGTGCTATGGCCTCATTGCCTGATAAAAGTTGCTTCATGTTCTACTATCTCCAATACTGCACGCGGTTCTACCATCCAGTTTTTTGTAAAGGCTCCAATGAATTGGGAGGCTCAGCGAATAGCTATACCCCGAAGTCATTCGTGGTTGACCACAGGGAATCCTCTCGCCTTTGTATAGTATCACCTGCTATGTGCCATTTTACCATGTCTATGTAGGTCTAGGCTACCGTCTTTCCCAGGTACGCTTGTCTTACTCTATCATCGCCCATAAGCTCCCTGGCTGTACCCTCTATAGTAATCCGGCCTCTCTCCATCACATACCCTCTATCGGCGATCTTGAGAGCAGCATTAGCATCCTGCTCCACAAGAAGTATCGTTAGCCCGTCATCTCTAAGCCTGACTAAAAGGCTCAGGATCTCCTTTACCAGGTTAGGGGCTAATCCCAGCGACGGTTCATCAAGTAGCAGCATCCGTGGTGAAGACATCAGGGCGCGAGCTATAGCCAGCATTTGTTGCTCGCCACCACTGAGGCTGCCTGCTGGTTGCTTTTGGCGTTCCTTGAGTATGGGAAAGAGACGGAATATCGCTTCCAGATTAGACTGAACCGAGGGACGACGCAAGAACCACCCCACAGGGGCTAATGTGCTCATTACGTTCTTTGCACACTGTGAATAGCCTCCCAGGGTCAGGTTATCAGTCACTGACATAGAGCCAAATATCTGCCTTCCCTCGGGAACATAGCCTAATCCAAGCCTCACCGTTTTATGAGCAGGCAGCCCCGAGACCTTTCGGTCGTCCAGCCAGATATCACCACTCTTCAGCGGCACCACCCCTGTCATGGCATTCAAAAGGGAGGTCTTGCCAGCACCGTTAGCTCCGATGAGGGTTACGATCTCACCATTGTTCACCACCAGAGAGGCCTCTCTCAACGCCGTAGCCCGGCCGTAAGCTACCGACGCTTTTTCAACCCTCAGCATCATTCCACCTCCTCACCGAGGTATGCAGCGATAACCCTCTGATCTCTTTGAACTTGAGCAGCGGTACCCTCGGCTATCTTTTGCCCGCTGTCCAGTACAATAACCCATTCTGCAAGCCCCATTACCAGGGGCATGTCATGCTCTACCAGCAAAACCGTGATTCCCAGTTCCTTGATGCGCCGGATGAGGTCGCTCAGCTCCCGCTTCTCCAGAGTATTCAAACCGGCTCCAGGCTCATCGAGCAGTATAAGCTGGGGCTCGGTGGCCAGAGCCCTGGCTATAGCCAGCAGTTTTTGTTGACCAAGCGGCAGGCTGAGTGCATTCTGCTGGGCATGTGTTCCCAAGCCCACCAGGTTGAGGTACTTCATTGCCTGGAGGGTAATGGCCTCCTCTTCACGATGAGCCTTGGGAAGGCGTAGGGCAGCCTCCAAAAAGCCGTAGCTGCTTCGAGGATGTTGCCCTGTCATTATATTCTCCAGAACCGTCATGTTGTCAAAGAGAAGGACATTCTGGAAGGTGCGCACAATGCCCAATGCAGTTCTCTTGTGCGGTGGCATGTTGCGCAGGGAGACATCTCGAAAACGTATCTCGCCATCGCTCACGGGATAGACACCGGCAATGAGATTGAATAGCGTTGTCTTTCCCGCTCCGTTAGGGCCGATGACGGCGGTAATCGTGCCCGCCTTTACAATCAGGTCGACCTTGTTCAGAGCTACAAGGCCGCCGAAGGCCTTACTGAGTCCCCTGGTTTCCAAAATAGCTTCACTCACGGTTCAGCCTCTCTCCGAAGTCTCCGTTGTTCGAATATGCTCTTCAACCTGACAAATAAACCTTCCGGCGTGAAAATCATTACCAGCATCAGCATTAACCCGTATATAACCACATCCCACTCGCCAAAGGTAAGTAATAACTCGTACTTGAGCAAACACACAGTGGCGGCGCCGAAGATAGCGCCCCAAATACTGGCCAACCCGCCGATTACCGCCATCACGACTACCATTACCGAGGCGAGAAAGCCGAATGAGCTGGGGCTGACATGGGTCATGTGATGAGCGAAGAGACTACCTGCCAGCGAGGCATATACAGCGCTCAGCACGAAGATCTTCACCTTAAACCGGTCGGCATTGATGCCTATCGACTGTGCAGCATCCTCACTGCCGTGAATCGCTCTCAGCGCCCTTCCTGTCCGCGATCTGACAATGTTCTGTGAGATAAGCAGAACAGCCAGGCAGAAGAACCAGACCAGATAATACCGGCTGAATGATGTATCAAAAGTAAATCCTCCGATAGACAGGTAGGGGATACCTGCCATGCCGTCCGGGCCACCGGTGAACTGACCCTCCTGCCTGAATACGATATACACGATCATACCCAGTCCAAGGGTAGCCATAGCCAGATAATTACCCTTGAGCCGAAAGATAAGATAGCCGATGACATAGGCAAAGGTACCGGTTGCCGTGGCTGCTATCACCATTGCCAGCCAGGGATTGATACCATAGGTCTTGCTCAGGATGGCTGAAACATAGGCACCTATCCCGTAGAATGCAGCCTGTCCCAGAGATACCTGACCCGTATAGCCCAGGAGCAGGCATAGCCCTACCGTAACCATAGTGTTTATGCCGATGAAAATCATGAGGCTGGTATACTGTCCCAGAAACCAATCGAACGGTAATAGTATCAGAAATATCAGCGCAAGGGTGATTACGATGTAAGCCCATTGACTCTTCACACGTGCTAGCATCAGCCTATTCGCTCCTCCTCCGCTAACTTGCCCGATCTGACGAGTAATACGACAAGCAGAACCATCAGGGCAATTGCATCCTTATAAGAAGAGGTAAACGGTCCCCAATTCACTCCCACTGCAATCGATTCAACGACCCCCAGCGTAATGCCACCGATAACTGCTGCAATGGGGCTTCTGAAACCACCGATGGATGCTGCTACAAAGCCCTTCAGCCCCAGCATGACTCCAATACTGTACGATGTGAAGGTCAGGGGAGCCATTACCGCTCCCCCAATTGCCCCCAACGCTGCAGCGATTGCAAATGCGAGCAATGCCATCGCTCTGGTATTGATGCCGACAAGTCCTGCAGCCACTGGCCTTATAGCGCACGCTTTCAGGGCCTTACCTACCATTGTGTATGACAGGAAAAGATGAAGGATTATAGTTACTACCAGCGTAGTTCCGATTATCCAGAGCGCCTGGGGGTGTATGTATGCACCTAAAAAAGATATCGATCCGCTTCCGCTGAAAACTGGTGGGCGTACGTGATCCACGCCCCATATTTCTGCAGCGATACCACGGATAAATATCGAGGCTCCTATGGTGATAATGATCAGACTCACAGCCGAAGCTCGTCTGGCGGAACGGATGGCGAGCAAATACAGGAGCGCGCCAATCGCTACGGCGATGAGTACCGAAAGAAAGATTGCGGGAACGAGGGGAATTCCTGCAGAAACGAAGAGAGTGAACGAGAGCATACCACCTAGCATCACAAACTCACCCTGGGCGAAGTTAATGATGTTGGTAACAGCGTAGATGATAGTGAAACCCAGCCCCACTAAAGCATAGATGCTACCCTGCGTGAGACCGGATATCAGATACTGAACAAACTGGTCTGCTGACATACATCAGATCTCCAGGCCGCAAAACCCCAGAACGAAACGGGGGAAAGGATACCTTTCCCCCCCGTTTCGTCTCTTCATATAAAGCTTGTTAACCACGTTGTTATTGTTACCTGAACCAGGTCCACTCCCCGTCAACGATCTCAATCAAGGCGAGAGAACCTGGTGCCATTCCGAGATGGTCTGTGGGAGACATGGTAAAGATGCCGCCTGTGCCTGCGAAATCAGTGATTCCCTCGATTCCATCTCTGACCGCAGTTCTGGCCTCGGCGAGATCAAGACCCTCTTCCATTCCCTCAAGGGCTATGACAACCATGCTGAGTGCATCGTAGGCGTGACCGCCGAATGTATTGACAGTACCCTCACCATACAGGGCTTCGAAATCAGCCTTGTAGTTGGTCAGGACTTCTTTCTGAGGGTCATTCTCTGGGACAACATCCACGATCAGCAACTTGCCTGCGGGGAAGATAACGCCGTTAGCAGCATCTCCTGCCCCTTCGATGAATCCTATATTGGCAATTCCGTGACTGCATAGTAGGGGGGTACCCATCTGCAGTGTTTGCATATCAACGGCAACAATAGCAGATTCTTTATCGGTAGCCCAGCAGATCACAACTTCAGCATCGGTACCGCCGATGTGGGTGAGCTGAGATTGCATGCTAGTATCACCGCTGTCGAATGTCTGGTCGTCAACCACCGTAATTCCATAGTCGGCAGCATCAGCTAAAAGAATATCTCTGCCAGCAGATCCAAATCCAGAAGTATCAGTTATGAGAGCGACCTTAGTAATATTCCCACTTTGAAGATAGGTGTATATTTCAGTAACTGCCTGTTTATCGGTCTGTGGAGTCTTGAACACCCAGTATCTCTCTTCCACCGGGGTAACGATGTTGATACTGGCGGCACAAGAAACCAGCGGGATCTCTGCCGTAGCCACTGTGTCAAGGATGGCCATGCTATTACCGCTGGTAGTAGGCCCGATGATTGCTAGTACCTCATTCTGCTCGATAAGCCTGTTTACCATCGTGGCGCACTTCTCGGCATTGGTCTCGGTGTCGTAGATAATTACCTCCAGAGGATGCCCGTTGATTCCCCCTGCGCCGTTGATCTCGTCCACCATCATCTCAACCGTCTGCTTTTCAGGAACTCCCAGGTGTGATGCAGGACCGGTAGTCGCGAACACAGCACCTACTTTGTAGGTCTCCGCTGGTGCCTCGGTAGGTGTTGCTTCCTCAGTTGGTGCAGCAGTGGCTTCCTCGGTTGGAGTAGCAGTTGGCTCTGGCTCTTCTCCCCCATTACAGCCGATGCCACTGAATGCCATCAAGGCTACTGCCAGGGTGAGAACCACCAGCCATTTTCCGTATTTTTGCATTTAGCCTCCCTCCTTTTTTTAATTTGCACAAACTACAGCCCCCGATACCGCAGTCTGTCGCTACCTCTATATACTAAATTTCGCACTTGTTTCCACTGGGGAGATATTATAGCTCATGAAAATATCTGGTGCAATAGCGGAGCAATGCGGCCCCTCGTTCCTTGACGCAGTTTATAGGTTGTCCTACAATAATCGATGTCAATACTGTGTTGCGGAGGCAGCGTGCACATAATCTCGGAGTTACAGAATTACACACCGGAACGCGGAACCCTGCTCACGATCGGGGTTTTCGATGGTGTCCATCTGGGACACCAACATCTTATAGAAACGCTTTGTAGCCGAGCAGCAGCGAAAAATCTCCTCTGTGGAGTTGTTACGTTTAGCCGCCATCCCAGGGCTGTGTTATTACCACAAACCACAATGGCTCGCTTGACCACGCTTGAGGAACGAACAACCCTGTTTAAAAATCTCGGAGTTGATCTGGTTGTTCCCATCCCCTTCGATAGTGAGGTTGCGGCACTGAGCGCTCGCGAGTTCGTCACCATGCTCCAGAAGCATTTACGCATGCAGGGACTTGTCATCGGCCCTGACTTCGCTCTGGGTCGAGGACGAGAGGGCAATGTCGTTGCATTGAAAGCCCTGGGACAGGAGCTTGGTTTCACCGTGGAGGTGGTGGGGCCTTTGATGGTCGGGGAACAAATGGCCAGTAGTACTGCAATCAGGCAAGCCCTCTCTCGTGGCGATATGGAAACGACATCGAAGTTGCTTGGTCGGCACTTCAGTTTGAGCGGAACTGTCGTTGGCGGGAGAGAACGAGGACAGACACTGGGTTACCCTACGGCAAACCTGGAGGTGGATTCGGAGCATGCCCTCCCCGCCGATGGCGTCTATGCAACACGTAGCCATATTGGTGATACGGTATACAAATCGGTGACTAACATCGGCATGAGACCGACATTTAACGAACGTGAGCGTACAATAGAGGTATTTCTCCTTGATTTTACCAGGAATATCTATGGGGAGGAACTCACTATTGACATCGTTGAGCGTTTGCGCGGGGAGATGAAGTTTGCAGATTCCGGGGAGCTGGTCGCTCAGATCGACAAAGACGTCGAGCGAGCAAAAGAATTATTAGAATAGATTATACGCCCACGTAGGGGCAGACCCCCCGTGTCTGCCCTGATTGGTTTACCATAGGGGTGGTTGTGTTCCCGGTAAGGCTGGGCGGTTGTGCGACTCGTCTCGGGATTCGTGGAGCGGCCATGGACGAAGGTAAAAAAGCCAATAAGGAGTTTTCACGATCTGGATGTCTACCAGAATACCTATGAAGCAATGCTTGCGGTGTTCAATCACATTCTGCCAAGGTTACCAAAAGAAGAGGATTATGATCTCAAAGATCAACTCCGCCGTTCGTCCAAAGCGATTCCGAGATTAATAGCCGAAGGGCATTCAAAAAGACACCAGAAAAAAGGATTTCAAAAGTACCTTGATGACGCAATGGCAGAATCAAATGAGACCATAGTCTCTCTAAGCCAAGTCCGAGACCTTTACTATCGCTATGTTGATAGTAACACGTGTAACGAGTTGATTGATACCTATGATAAAGCCAGCCGCCAATTGTATAACCTATCGCTTGCTTGGACCAAATTCAGTCAGCGCGAGGAGCAGCGCAACCGGCAGACGAAAGACGAAACTAGCAGCGCAACCGAATAACCAATAACAGGGAGATTAAAGAAATGCCAGGAATTACCAACAATGGTACCACTGGAGTCAATCGTGATAGATAGAAACATCGAATACATACTGAAGCGCGGAGTCGTGGAGGTTATCATTGAACAGGAGATGATTCGTTTGCTGGAATCGGGCAAACGGCTGAGACTGAAAATGGGTTTCGATCCCAGTCGCCCTGATATACACCTGGGGCACGTAGTCGGCATAAGGAAGTTGCGCCAGTTCCAGGAACTGGGGCACCAGGTCGTGCTCATCGTGGGGGACTGGACTGCCCAGATCGGTGACCCCAGCGGGGCATCGCAAACACGCCCCATGCTTTCGGCGGAAGAGGTTCGTGCCAATGCCCAGACCTATATGCAGCAGTTCTTTCAAGTAGTGGACAGGGAAAAGACCGAGCTTCGCTGGCAGAGCGAGTGGTACGGCAACTTCAGCCTCGCGGACGTTATTAAGCTGACCAGCAAATTCACAGTGGCCCAACTCCTGGCGCGGGATGATTTCAGCAAGAGATATGCTTCGGGGCGACCCATTGCGGTGACCGAGCTGCTGTATCCCCTGCTTCAGGCTTACGACTCGGTGGTTATCGAATCTGATGTCGAATTCGGGGGTATCGACCAGAAGTTCAACTGTCTACTGGGGAGAGAGCTTCAGCAGATGGTGGGGCAAACCCCGCAGCAGGTTTTCATGATGCCGCTACTGGTGGGTACCGATGGCCAGCAGAAGATGAGCAAGAGTCTGGACAACTACATTGCCATCGAAGACCCCCCCAATGATATGTACGGCAAGGTGATGTCCATCCCCGACAACCTGATGATGGACTACTTCGAACTGCTCACCGACGTCTCTGACGAAGAGCTTGGCGAGTTGCGGCAACAGCTTTCTGCGGAATCGATTAATCCCATGATACTCAAAAAGCGACTTGCCGGGGATATCGTGGGGCAATTTCACAACGCCGAGGCTGCAAAAGACGCTCAGCGGGCATTCGAGAGTGTTTTCCAGAAGCGCGGGATACCGGAGGAGATCGAAGAATACACAACCATAGCGAATCGTGTAGACGGTGGTTTATATAGTATGGACATCTCGATCGCCCTTATCGAAAAGGGATTAGTTAAAA
>JAXHUK010000113.1:0-9327 GCA_034189725.1 Chloroflexota bacterium
AACTGTATCAGTATACCATTACATTACATCAAAGGAGGAGTACTATGCGTCAACTGATTCTTGTTTTGGCAGTTATCGTATTGACCATCGCTCTGGTTGTGACGGGGACATCGTGTAACGACGAAGGTGAACCATCGACACCAACACCTATGGCTAATGAGACTGTTGCAGGCACTGAGACCCCTGAGGCTACCGAGATGCCCACTCTGGAAGTCACCGTTGGGAACAAGAATTTCACCGAGGAATACATTGTTGGCCAATTGATAAAGCAACTCTTGGAGGACCGTGGTTACGAGGTCAATTTGGTGTCGGACCTCTCTACTATGGTTCTCAGGGAGGGTATGGAGGCTGACGATATAGATATCTGTGCCGATTACACTGGTACAGCCTGGATGACCCATCTGGGAAATGAGTACGTGGTAGGAACTGATAATAATGAACTCTATCAACTGGTGAAAGATGCCGAGGTTGCCAATGGCTTTATCTGGCTTGATCCGATTTGGAACAACAATACATATGCTCTTGCTTGTTGGTCTGATTTTGCCGAGGAGAATGAGCTGGAGACCCTGTCCGACCTGGCGGAGCTTTATAACGATGAGGAGGGACAGATCGTAACCTTTGTTGGTTTCGAGTTCTCCACGCGGCCCGATGGATTGCCAGCTCTCGAGCAGCACTACGGTTTCGAAGTGGATGAAGGTTCGGTTATGACAGGTGCTCCCGGGGCTTCACTCCTCGGTTTGGAGAACCATGAGTGTGATGTGGCCATGGTCTTTGGCACGGATGCTGCTATTGCCAAGAATGGCTGGCATGTATTCGCTGACGATCAGTCGTTTTTCCCACCGTATGATTTGACTCCCTATGTCCGCGAGGAAGTTATCAATCAGCATCCTGAGATAGAGGATATCCTCAATGAGCTGGTGGCGACATTCCCTGGAGGAGGCGAGGCTGCTACATCCCAGATAGTTACTGCTGGTCAGCAAGTATGGCAGGAACTGAATGCGAAGGTCGACATCGACAAGATGGAACCTGATGAAGTTGCTCATGAATACCTGGTTGAGAAAGGATTGATCACGGAATAAGAGATATCCCGATATCATTCCAGTGAAAACAAGAGGCCATGAAAAAAACCATGGCCTCTTGCATTTCCATTGATACCTGTTATGTTACTTGTATCGTGGTTGTGGAGTTACTCCTGTGCTCAGAGTAGCCATCAGGAAGGGTCGTGGTAACAGGAGTAATAACGCCAGACTATTGATTCCACAACGAGTGCGGTTGGAGGTGCAGTATCGTGGTGAATTACTCAATAGTTGCTGAGGACTTGACCTATTGGTATGGTGATCTGGTTGCTGTCGATAGTATTAGCTTCCAGGTGGCTGAAGGGGAAATTTTAGGCTTTCTCGGCCCAAATGGTGCCGGTAAGACAACCACCTTCAATATACTGATCGGACAGCTCAAACCCAAGGGCGGGAAGGCGACTGTCCTGGGCTGGGATATCGCGAAGGATGCACAAAAAGTACACCGTGAGATAGGCGTTTGCTTTGAGGTGACTAATCTCTATGAGCAAATGAGCGCCAGGGAGAACTTGATATTGTTTGCGCGTCTTTTTGGTATACGTCGGTTTGATGCCGACTCGCTCCTGGAGCGAATTGGACTTGGAGGGCGGGGGAAGGAAAAGGTGGAGCAGTACTCCAAGGGTATGAAACAGCGTCTTATGATGGCACGCTGCCTGGTTAATCAGCCCAGGATTCTGTTCCTTGATGAGCCTACGTCTGGCCTTGACCCGGTGTCTGCCGAAGCAATCCGTGCCATAATCCTTGAAGAACGGGAGCGAGGAGCCACAGTATTTCTGACGACTCATGATATGATGGAGGCGGACAAGCTCTGCGACCGCGTAGCGTTTATCAATCAGGGTAAAATTGTCGCTCTGGATACGCCACATGACCTCAAACAGAGCTATGGAAAACGAGCGCTTAAGGCTGAGGTGGCAGTGGGTGGTGTCAATGAGTATCGTGAGATACCGTTAGACGTGGAAGGGACTCCGGAAGCTGTTCGTGACCTGTTTTCGCACAATAGGGTGGTTACCATCCATAGTGAGGAAGCTACCCTGGAAGACATATTTATTAAAATCACCGGACGAGGCTTGGAGGAATGAACTGGCGCTCCATCGGGGTACTTGTTGTCAAGGATATTTCGCTGTTCTTCCGGAATCGGTTGTTTGCGGTGATAACCATGCTTGGTCTCGTTGCGTTCACGGTAATCTACTTTCTGATGCCAAGCTCAGTAGATGAGACATTTGAGATCGGTCTTTATGCACCACTCGTGCCCCCGGCTCTGGAAGTGATACAGGAGGAAGAAGAGGGCCTGGAGATTATAATGGTCGAATCTGAGGATTCGCTTCAAAAGGGGGTTGTAGACGGTGAATATCTGGCAGGGCTGGTTCTTCCCGACGATGTGATGGATGTTTTACTGCAGCGAGAAATCCTCCAGGTCAAGGTTTACTTCGCTTCAGATACCCCTGAAGAGATCAGGGACGTTGTTGATATTATCATTACAGAAATGGTGTTTTTGCAAATCGGACAGCCATTGGATATAGAGTGGAACGAGGAGATACTGGGACCTGATATGGCAGGTTCTCAAATACCGCAACGGGACCGCATACGTCCTCTTTTGGCCGTGATGATTATTATGTTCGAGACATTTGGTTTAGCCGGTCTGGTCAGTGAGGAGATCCAGCGTCGCACTGCCTGGGCACTACTGGTTACTCCGTTAACGGTGAGGGATTTGTTTACTGCCAAGGCCATCATGGGTATCCTCCTGGCCTTTGTCCAGGCTGTACTGTTTCTGGTGATCGTCAGGGGAATGGGGGAACAGCCCTTGATAATAATCACATCTCTATTCATGGGAGCAGTTTTATTAACAGGATTCGGTTTCATAATGGCATCATTGGGTAAGGATATTCTTTCTGTAACTGCCTGGGGTCTCCCTGTGATAATAGTATTGAGTATACCTGCATTCGGGGTACTGGTGCCTGGTGCTGCATCCGATTGGATCAAGGTTATCCCATCGTATTACCTTACTGATACGATATACCGTGTTTCACACTTTGAGGCGAGTTGGAGTGACGTCTGGGGCAATTTGCTCATACTCATGGGTTTTAACGTGGCTATTTTCTCCGTAGGCATTTTAGCGCTGAGGAGGAAACTACAATGAAGTTGAGACGTATAGCAGTCCTGCTGCGTAAGGATCTGTTTCAGGGGCCGAAGAATTTTCTCTTTGTCTGGGCGTTCCTCGGGCCAGTAGCCATCTCGCTGGTAGTATCACTGGTATTCGGCACATTGTTCACCCATGAACCAACACTGGGAATCGTGGATGAAGGGAGCTCCCAGCTCGTGGCTCTCATCGAGGAATTACCTTCGATTAATAATAGAGAATATACTGAATCCAGTGAGCTTAGGGAAGCAGTGGCATCTGGAGTAGTGGATGTCGGTCTTGTTATTCCCAGTGATTTCGATAGCCTCGTTTCGCAGGGAGAGGAGGTCAGTGTCCCGGTTTACGTTTGGGGGGAAAGCCTGGCTCAGGATCGCACCGTCCTGGCAGTGGCGATAGCAAATCAGATCAGGGAGTTGCTTGGTGAAGAAGCGCCTGTAGAGATCGAAGCGGTGACACTGGGGAACGAAATGAATATTCCCTGGAGCGATCGTTTGCTTCCTTTTATCGTCCTGCTGGCTGTTGTTTTCGGGGGCTTTGTTCTACCGGCAACATCGTTGCTGGATGAGAAGGAGAAAAGGACAATCGATGCCCTGACTATCACACCGACAAGTGTCGGGGAAGTATTCTGGGCTAAAGGTGCTCTTGGTCTCATAATAAGTATGGTTATTGGTATCGTTATCCTGATATTGAACCAGGCAATAGGTACTCAACCTGCACTGCTGATACTGCTCTTATTCCTCGGCTCAATAATGGCGGTGGCAATGGGACTTCTCCTCGGTTCTGTATTCAAAGACGTAATGAGCTTCTTCGCTACCGTCAAGGCGCTGGGAATCATTCTGTACGTCCCGGTTATTCTCTACATGTTTCCCAGTCTCCCCCAATGGATCGGGAAAATCTTTCCGACCTATTATATAGTGGAACCGATCGTTGAGGTAAGTCAGCGGGGCGGTGGCTGGCCTGAAATCGCTTTGAACACATCCATTCTTATATTGATCGACCTGCTGCTGATCGCTTTAATAGCGGTTACATTACGCGGAAAACGGCAATACGCAGTCTAGGGCGGCGACACTGCTTGATTGCCTCTGTAAAGTATCGTATCTGTCGATTTTATATTACTTTCTCCGTATATCGTGGCATGAACACCGCTGCTGTACCCCGGTGAACGGGCGTTGACACGCTAAGCTGATTTCTCCATAATTGGGGTATTAGACATAGGACGTCTTGATCCGAATGAGCTAGTACTGGAAGTCTCCTGCTGACCGAAGTGATGAGATGCGGTGGGTTTCACTATGCTGCAGCTACCCTACGGTGCTTGTTCCGTTTTCTAACCGCAGGTGAATCGCATGGCAGGGCGCTGACCGCGATCATAGAGGGTGTGCCCATGGGGCTGCCCTTTTTTGGGGGAATTTACCTCGGCTTTTCAGGTAGGTGGATTCTGTTTGAGGGGTATTGATTGACAGCTTACTTTAACGATTTCATAATACAAGCAAGAAACGCCGATTGGTAATCTGTGAAGTGAGTCCTAAACTACCGCGATTGGACGCCCGTCGAGTTGTTGCCGCATTGAAGAGAGATGGCTGGTATGAACATCACCAGAGAGGTTCACACCTAGCGATGAGACATCATGAAAAGCCGGGGCAGGTGACTGTACAAATTCACGCAGGTAGCGATATTCACCCAATCACACTAAAATCCATATTCAGACAAGCAGGTTTAACTGAGAGCGATTTTCTAAAGCTTTTGAAGGGGAGGTAAGTCCCATGGAATATACTATTGTTCTGCAGCCCTGGGATGACGGTCGTGGTTATACAGTTATTGTGCCTTCTCTTTCTGGTTGCATTACCCAAGGTTCAACCAAGGAGGAGGCTTTGGCTAATGCAAAAGAGGCTATCATGTGCCATATAGAAGGGTTAAGAAAAGCTGGCGAAACTGTGCCCGTCGAGAGTGACAAGCCTGAATTAGCCCAAGTTGCTATTTAGCTGCTGCATAATAGATGAGATATCCAAAGGTATGATCGATTCCTGTCGCTGGTTATTTGGTTTGATTGAGGTATAGTTAAATGTTCTGTTTTCTCACAGCGGGTGAATCTCATGGAAGGGCGTTGACCGCAATTATCGAGGGTGTGCCGGCGGGTCTGGCTCTTGATGAGGACTACATCGCCCATGACCTCAAGCGTCGGCAGGGAGGGTATGGACGGGGTGGCCGTATGGCTATCGAGCAGGACCGCGCTGAGATACTCTCCGGCGTGTGGCACGGGCTTACCATGGGCAGCCCGATATCGCTGCTCATCTTGAACCGTGATTGGGAGAACTGGCAGCAGGCGATGAGTATCTCGCCGGTGGAGCAGGATATCGAGCCGCTGATCCGTCTCCGGCCGGGGCACGCCGATCTTGCAGGGGCTGTAAAGTACAATCTGGACGATGTGCGTCCCATTCTGGAACGGGCGAGTGCCCGGGAAACGGCGAGCCGGGTCGCTGTGGGTGCTGTTGCCCGCAAGTTGCTCGCAGAGTTCGGTATCGAGATCCACAGCCATACTGTTTGTATCGGGGGACGCTGGGCAAAGCAGGTCGATTCCATTGACTGGACTGTGGTGGAAAGTTCACCTGTACGTTGCGCCGATGACGACGCTGAAGAGGCTATGATATCGGCTATCGATAATGCCAAGGAGGACGGTGATAGCGTTGGCGGTATCTTCGAGGTTATCGCCAGCGGTGTTCCCATTGGCCTGGGGAGCCATGTCCACTGGGATCGCCGACTCGATGGCAGGATCGCCTGGGCGATAATGAGCATCCAGGCAGTAAAAGGCGTGGAAATCGGCGCGGGATTCAGTGTGGCGAGCCTGCCTGGCTCGCAGGTACACGATGTAATCGAGCCTGACGCCGAACGTCGTTGGCGGCATGCTACCAATCGCGCGGGGGGAGTCGAAGGGGGCATGAGCAACGGGGAGCCAATAGTCGTTCGTGCTGCGATCAAGCCGATTCCCACCCTTGGTACGCCATTGCCCTCGGTCGATTTAAGGACAGGTGAGGTGGTCGAGGCTCATTTCGAGCGGAGCGATGTATGTGTCGTACCCGCCGCTGGGGTTATCGGCGAGGCGATGCTGGCTATCATCCTTGCGGAAGCGCTTTTGGATAAGTTCGGCGGCGACCATATTGCAGAAACGTTGCGGAATTATCGAAGTTATATTGGGTTGTGAGTGTTTAGCTGTCAGCACCAGCTCATGACCGTGTTCGTGGTATGTGTCTGGGATGCGGTCAACGTACATGAATTGTCGAATGCTGAGTGCTGAACGTTTGCTTTAAAAGACAGTATGAGTAATCTTGGTTTTCATTGCCATCAAGTCGATATGCTGGAGGAACTGATTCCAGGCAACGGCCTCAAACGCGGTGAGTTTTATAACCTGCCCGCCACTGATCTCCCCGAGCTTCAAAGACTTATTGTGCAACACGATCTTGATTGGAGTGTACATGCGCCATTGGTCCAGCTCGACTGGTATCCCCAACCTCCGACATGGTCTTTCCTTTGCGATGTGGACAAGGACAACCGCGAGTTGACGATGAAGATGATTACCTTAGCTGTGGAACAGGCTGCGGAATTCGGGGCGGAATATGTAGTAGTCCACTTTCCCTCGCCAACGTCTGATGCCGATGGCGCAAGCGATGATACAATCGAGTCTATTGCCTGGGGGAGTTGCGATCGTCTTGCGGAACTCAGCCTTAAGAAGAAGGTGCCTGTTCATATCGAGGGAGTAGGGCAAAGCCATCTCATAAACGGTACATTCCTCGTAGCTGTGCTGAAAGAGTACTCTCCCCTGCGCTACTGTTTTGACACTGCTCACTCGAATCTGGCTTCACTATATAATGGACTTGACCTTTATGAGCTTGAGAAAGAGCTGTTACCGTATCTGGGATCGATTCACCTCTGGAATACTCGTAATCGTGAGGATTATATTACCTTACGGCATGTTCCTGTTCATCCCAGCCAGAATCCTGAAGATGGCTGGGCAGACATTGCGCGGTTATTGGAGGCTTTGGAACACAAAAAGAACTCGATTCCAATAATATTTGAGAGCCAGCCCTCCTATCCGGAGGTGCTGGGTAACTATGATTATCGAGAAGGTGTAACGTGGGTGAAGGAACTATTGGGAATATCATCTTAATTGGGTTCTCTTATACAGGGAAATCGTCGGTAGGGAGGGAAGTAGCCAGGAAATTGGGCTGGAGGCTTGTCGATACCGATGACGAGATCGTTCGGTTATCGGGCAAGCCGATTGCCGATATATTCGCCCAGGACGGTGAGAAACGTTTTCGTGAGATGGAAAAGGAAGCGCTGGAAAACGTATGCCGGGAGAAGGATGTGGTTATCTCAACCGGTGGCGGTATCGTTATGGACCCTGCCAATCGTGAGGTAATGGGTAATTGTGGCGTGGTCATCTGCCTTGAGGCAAAACCGACGACCATCCATCGACGGCTGCTGAAGGACGCCGAGGATAATCCTGAGCAAGAGGTGCGGCCTTTGCTCGCTGTTGCTGACCCGCTAGGGCGCATAGAGCAACTCAAAGGGTCTCGCCAGCCACTTTATGCCCTTGCAGACTGGACGGTACATACTGATAACCTTACTATCGAGGAGGTAGCAGAGGAGATAATTCACGGCTGGGAGAAGGGTCAGAAGAGAGGGGGAGAAGGTGGGAATGTTTCTCAGAAAGTGCAGCAAGACGCTGCCTGCGTGGTGACCACTGCTACGGAGAGCTATCCCGTGTTTGTTGGCTGGGGCTTCCTCGAGCAGTTGGGGGAACGGATGCGTGATGCGGGGCTTCAGGGCAGTGCCTATGTCGTTAGTGATTCTCAGGTGTTTCCGCTCTATGGTGATGCAGTGAGGAGTATTCTGGAAAAGGCTGGCTTCGCTGTAGATTCAATGGTAGTACCCCAGGGAGAGCAGAGCAAGTCCTTCGAGACAGCGATACATATCTATGACTGGTTGGTAGGGAATCGCGCGGAGCGTCGTGATAGTGTCATAGCTCTTGGTGGTGGGGTGGTAGGAGACCTCGCCGGTTTTGTGGCGGCGACGTTTCTTCGTGGAATACCGCTGGTTCAGGTACCCACAAGTTTGATTGGAATGTTTGATTCCGCTATCGGGGGTAAGGTAGCTGTAGATCATCCCCAGGGTAAGAATCTGATCGGTGCGTTTTATCAACCTCGTCTGGTTATTGCTGACATACAGACGCTTACTACCCTGCCACAGCGCGAGTTAGTCTCTGGTTGGGCGGAGGTGATCAAACATGCCATGATACGAGATGTACATCTGATGGAGTTGCTCGAGGAGCGGGCTGAAGGTTTGCACCGGCTGGACAGGGAGGTCACCACCAGGGTGGTGTCGCGAAGTGCAGCTATTAAGGCAGAGGTGGTGAGTGAAGACGAGAAGGAGGGAGGGCTGCGGGCTATTTTGAATTATGGGCATACTATCGGTCATGGTCTGGAGGCAGCTACGGACTACGGGCGTTTTCTTCATGGCGAGGCAGTTGCCATTGGGATGATGGGGGCGGCTATGATCAGTCAGCGGGTGGGACTGTTGTCCTCAGAGGTTGTGAGGCGACAGAGAAGTCTACTGGAAATGTTTGGTCTGCCCACGAGTTGCTCTGATGTCGATCTCGGCAGTGTTATGGGAGCCATGAAGCTTGACAAGAAAGTGAGAGGGAAAAAGATACGATGGGTGCTACTCACCGATGTGGGGCAGACGGTGATTCGTGATGATGTGCCAGGTGATGTTGTGGAGAACGTGATTCGGGAGCTTTTACAAAGTTAGAAAATGAAATTACACGAGAGAATAACGTCTTGGCTACAACGTTCTCTGAGTTGGTTGACCAGTTCAGAGGCTGCAACCGGCATAGTTGTATCAACTGTGGTTGGGATTGCCGCCGGGCTGGGGGCTGTGGCCTTCAGGTGGTTGATAGAGAACTTCGAGACGCTATTCTTCGATGGCGGTGCGCAGCTATTCGCTGACCTGGGCAGATACTATATCATTCTAATACCGGCAATTGGCGGGCTATTAGTCGGGCTCATAGTCCATTTCTTTGCCCGGGAGGCCAAGGGTCACGGTGTCCCTGAAGTAATGTCCGCG
>JAXHUK010000114.1:0-13029 GCA_034189725.1 Chloroflexota bacterium
CTTTTGCTGGCGGAGTAGGGGCCTCACCTAAAGAACTGCACTTCGAAACACACTCCACGGATTCTACGAGACTGCTCACTGTGGTAAACACAGGTAGTAATGTTTCTGATTATAGCGTGTTCGTAGAGGGAGAGTATGAGGAATGGTTTGAAATAACACCCAGTACATTCACCCTCAAACCAGGTGAGAACAAGGAGGTTGCTATTACCCTCTCACCCCCGTTACTCGCTTCCGGAGACCACGATGCAACTATCTGCGTTGTTTCCTTCGAGCCATCATCAGGCCTGAACATAGGCACCGGCATTAAAGTACCTGCTCGTATGACACTGACACTAGTATCACACATCTTCTATACGTTCATTGCGATTACACTGGCACTACTGGTGCTGATGATAGTACTGGGAGCGGTATTCATCCCCAGAAGAAGGCGAGCATGAGCCCAGGTACCTGTCTCCTTGCTGAACAATAGGGAGGAGGAGTACTCCAAAGCCGGAGTCCACTCGCGGCATATATGTGTGGAACTATAGCTCTATGGTAGCGACTTCAAGACCTTAAGAAACATAGATCTGTGGTGCTTCTCCCTTTCCATGGCTATCCTGAAAGATCTGGCAGCTTCTTCTCTCCCCTCGCTTTCAGCTTCTGCTATAAACTTGGGATACATCGAGAAGACTTCGAGGTCTTCACCCTCAGCAGCCTCTCGAAGGTTCTCTTTTGTGTTGTTTATAGCACCCATGGCTTTGAGATGGCTCAAAGCGTGTACTACTTCGGCCCCAGCGGCTTCCCTGAAGATTTGCGCGACTTCTATCAAGCCCTCATCCATAGCCTGGTGTGCATAAGCAAGGTATTCAATATTTGTCTGGCTTTCATGTGCAAAAGCCGTCTCCAGGTTTTCATCCGTTTGCGCCATAGTCAGCCTCCTGTTATATCTTTCTCCCGCGCTTGTACCGAAAATCACATTTCACACCGCCTGTTGCAAGGGTAGTGCTACGAACCAACCCCGAATCCTCGACTCGACTCATGGGAAAGTCGAATTCGCACATGTACGGCGTAAACTCATCTGCATCCCAGAGGTGGAAAAATTTGCACACAGCGCACTCCGTGATGTCTATACCGAAGTCGAATTCACCAGCATTGCCCTCAACATAGCTGAATACAAAGTCATCAGGATACTCTCGCTTCTGCGACCTCTCGGCTTGAGCCTTTGTATAGTTCTTGCCAAACCTGGTGAACGCAATCTTCCATCGACTACGGAGCTTCAGCTTGTCGAGACGAGATAACGATGTAAGATAAACAGCAATGCTTTCACGAGCTATCGCTCCAGCCTCATCAGTTGTTTTCCCATGCCTGGTTAGCGCCCGATACAGCGCCAGATACTACACAGATCCGATAAAACTACCCTCAAGCATATTCTTGGAACCACCGATATCGGGCATCTCAGGTATAAGCATCTCGAACTCCTGACAGGCGTCTTTCCAGATCGTACGTCCAATGTGATCACCATACGCTGATACCAGCACATCCTCAATGATCTTCCCCACCCGGTCAAAGTCCTTCATGAGCTTCGATTTGCGAGATATGTATTGGTTATACGTCGTTTGTTTTGACATTGAAGTATCATCTCTTGAAAAGAACCGTAAAGAAATGGAGCACGTGCGTGACTGTTAATTGTCTCAATTCGCAGGGTGGACGGAGCACGGTGAAATCCAACGACTTTTTTTAAGATTTATCCTTCCAGCCCCAATTTGAGCGCCTGGGACAGCGAGGCAACAGTAATGGGTTCGATTTCGGGAGGCAATGTTTGGCCGCTTTGGGGAGGGGGGAGCAAGCAGGACGTAAAACCGAGCTTGGCTGCTTCAGCCAGCCGCTTCTCAAGCTGCGAAACAGCCCTCAGCTCTCCACTGAGCCCTATTTCCCCGATGGCTACCAGGTCAGGATTAACCCTGGCGTTACGCAGGCTCGAAGCAATAGCCAAAGCGATGCCCAGGTCCGCTGCGGGCTCACTCACCCTGATTCCCCCGATGACATTGACAATAACATCCTGGTTCCCCAATGGCAATCCCGCACGCCTGGTGAGGACGGCAATAATCATAAGCAGGCGGTTATAGTCGACTCCATTCGCATTACGACGGGGCATCCCGAATGCAGTGGGGCTGGCGAGCGCCTGAACTTCGACCAGTAGCGGCCTTGTTCCTTCAAGCGTAGGAACGATTACCGAGCCTGAAGCTGACTGAGAACGCTGGGAAAGAAAAACCTGGGAGGGATTAGGCACCTCGACCAATCCCTGGTCCCTCATCTCGAACACTCCCACCTCGTTAGTTGAACCAAAGCGGTTTTTCACACCGCGCAGTAGTCTAAACGAGCTAAAACGTTCCCCCTCAAGGTAGAGGACAGCATCAACAATGTGTTCGAGAGTATTGGGGCCTGCAATCGAGCCATCCTTGGTAACATGCCCAACGAGTATAATAGGAATATCTGAAGATTTAGCCCAGTGCATCAACCCGAGCGTACACTCCCGCACCTGGGCTATACTGCCTGCCGCCGAAGAGAGACCGCTCATGTGAACCGTCTGTATGGAGTCAATAACAACCATATTCGGGGACATCTCCCGTCCCCGCTCTATGATGTTTTCCAGATCGGTCTCGGGGAGGAGAAAAAGCCCCTCTCCACGCAAACCAAGCCTTTCAGCCCTCAGCCGTATCTGGTGCATCGACTCTTCACCGGAAACATACAGTACCTTACCCAGGCGATCGGCGACGAGTCCAGCTACCTCAAGCAACAGTGTCGATTTACCAATACCAGGATCCCCACCGATGAGCACTATCGAGCCGGGGACTACCCCACCACCCAGCACCCTGTTGAACTCGGTAAATGGCAATGTGATGCGTGAAAAGGAGTTAGCAGGAAGCTGGCAGAGTTCCTGAGGTGAAGCTGATGGCGTCGATGAAGACGCTGGGGGAACTGCAGTTTCAACGTAGGTATTCCACTGGCCACAGTCGGGACAACGTCCCATCCATTTTGGAGTTTCATTGCCGCACTGCTGGCAGACAAACACGGCTCTGGACCTCGGCATGGGAGACTCCCTTCAACTAAGATGTCAATGGGAGAACGTAGCACATAACGCCCGAGATGTCAATCGACTACAAAAATAATCCGTAAGGCGAGCACCTGTGGCGCCTGCCTTACGGATTTCTAACCTGTCAGGCTCTACATTCAGCATGAACTATGACAAGAACAACTATTCGCTTTTCAAAGAAAGCTCGAACCTGCTGTAGTCTTCAACTGACTTACTCAATGGGATGTGCCAACCATGGCAGCAGGTTTCAGAACTATCTCCCCATTCTGGCTATCAATCAAGATCGTTTCCCCGGCCTGGAACCTGCCCTCAAGCAGCGCTTCGGACAAAGGATCCTCGATCATCCGCTCTATTACTCGTCTCAGTGGGCGAGCACCGAATGCGGGGTCATAGCCTTTATCTCCCAGCAGCTCTTTGGCCGCTTCGGTTATCTCGAGCCTGATGTCCTTCTCCTGAAGCTGCGACTCTGTTTGAGAAAGCATCAACTCCACAATCTGACCGATATGGGCCTTCGTCAGTGCATGGAACACTACTGTGCTATCAAGCCGGTTAAGGAACTCGGGGCGGAATGTCTTCTTCATCTCCTCGAGCACCTTTTCCCTCATTTTTTCGTGCGACAATTGCGCTACTTTAGCCTCGTCGCTACGAGAGATAAAGCCAATAGCACTCTCCTTCTTGATAAGCTCCGAACCGATATTGCTGGTCATAATAATGATGGTATTACGAAAATCGACGCGGCGTCCCTTGGCATCCGTCAGATGTCCATCATCGAATATCTGCAACAGGATATTAAACACATCGGGATGGGCCTTTTCGATCTCATCGAGCAGTATCACAGAGTACGACTTACGCCGTACGGCCTCCGTTAACTGGCCTCCCTCATCATAACCCACATACCCCGGTGGGGCACCCACGAGGCGAGATACAGCATGTCTCTCCATGAACTCGGACATATCCAGCCTGACCAGGGCTTCCTCACTACCAAACATGAATTCTGCCAGCGCTCTTACCAACTCTGTTTTACCTACTCCTGTAGGCCCCAGGAAAATGAAACTGCCAATAGGCCGCCTCTGGTCTTTGATGCCGGCACGGGCTCTCCTCACCGACTTCGACACCGACACAATGGCCTCATCCTGGCCAATAATGCGTTTATGCAGCATCTCTTCCATCTGGAGTAATCTGGCTGTCTCATCGGATGCCAGGCGCGTGACCGGTATCCCTGTCCACATCGCTACCACTTCAGCAATATGCTCCTCAGTAACAACATCACTCTCTGCAGCAACTCCCAATTGCTCCTGCCAGTCGCGGCGTAGCTCTTCCACTTTATCACTGAGCTTGAGCTCGCGCTCACGCAACTCAGCTCCGTACTCATATTGCTTTGCGGATATGGCCTGATCCTTCTCCCTGCGCATGGTCTCAAGTGCCTGCATGGCCTCGTTCAATCCCAGAGGTATGCTGCTCTGTCTGATACGCAGTCGAGACGACGCCTCATCTATAAGATCAATTGCTTTGTCAGGCAAATAGCGATCAGGTATGTATCTCGCAGCCAGTGCTGCAGATGTCCTCAGGGCATCATCATTTATCTTCAGACTATGATAATCCTCATAGCGGCTCTTAATTCCTCTGAGGATATCAACTGTTTCCTCTATAGATGGCTCCTCAACCAAAATCGGTTGTAACCGGCGCTCTAAAGCGGCATCCCGTTCCACGTGCTTGCGGTAATCATTTACCGTAGTAGCACCAATACACTGTATCTCGCCACGTGCTAAGGATGGCTTCAGGATACTGGAGGCATCGACAGCACCCTCGGCTGCACCTGCGCCAACCAGTGTATGTATTTCATCGATAAAAAGAACGCTGTTGGCAGCAGTCTTGATCTCCTCGATTACTTTTTTCAGCCGCTCCTCGAATTCACCACGGTACTTTGTTCCTGCAACCAAAGAGCCGATATCCAGCGTAAGCAACCGCTTACCCTGTAATCGATCAGGGACATTGCCACTGGCAATCCGCTGAGCAATGGCCTCCGCTATAGCCGTCTTACCGACACCGGGTTCTCCTATAAGAACTGGATTGTTCTTTGTACGTCTGCTTAAAACCTGAATGACTCGCTCAATCTCACGGGCACGCCCGATAACGGGATCGAGTTTTCCCGCTCGTGCTGCAGCCGTAAGATCGACGCCCAACTGATCCAGTGTCGGAGTCTTCGAGGTCGGACGAGGCCCTGCGTTATGAGAAGGCCCCTGGCTGAGAATCCGGTTGATCTCGGCGTGCACTCGCTCCACGGTTACACCGAGGCTACCCAGGACACCAGCTGCCACACCATCCCCCTCACGCAATAACCCCAGGAGTATGTGTTCGGTACCGATGTACTGATGGCCCATTATACGAGCTTCATCCACAGCAAGTTCGATCACTTTTTTCGCTCTCGGGGTAAGACCAACTTCTGTTTGCGTGCTTTCCTCACCACGCCCGATAATAAACTCCACAGCAGCGCGAACCTTACTCAATCCCACGCCAAGATTAGACAGAATAGTCGCAGCCATCCCTTCCTCTTCCCGTACCAATCCAAGCAGTATATGCTCAGTGCCAATGTAATTGTGGTTGAACCTTCTGGCTTCTTCCTGAGCGAGCGCTAGCACCTTTCGTGCTCGTTCTGTGAATTTATCGAATCTATTACTCATTAGATATCTCCGACTGGTGATTTCCCACACCGTACTTATTCAGGTACTACTATCATGACTATAATTTTAACATACTTAAGCTCATAATAAAATAGCCCAAATTTACCTTTGAAGGTAATTTGGGCTATTTTTAGTATACCCCCTGGCAGCGGCATATTTTCCTCACCCCGTCGCCGGGGCAGTATCGTCTGCGCTGAGGCATTTCACTTCCGTGTTCGGGATGGGAACGGGTGGGACCACCTCGCTCTAGCCACCAAGAAGCATATCTATCGTATTCACCTACCCTTGTTTTCAAGGGTGTGCCCCTGAATCCAGGGAACCTTAAGTCTATCCTGTCCTTGTTATCCTACCTGCTATCTGGAATAGTATACACTAAACCCTCGCCGTATTGCAAGTGGTACAGCGATATATTTCAGCCCATTATCGAACCTGATTGCCACAAGTAAGTTCGACGCCTGGACTCTTTCCAACGAATCACGGCAGCTTAGAACAGACCACTCACCTTTCCTGTATTCACATCCACATCGACTCTGCGGAATGCCGGATTCGATCCGGTACCTGGCATGAGACTAATAGTACCAGCCATCGGGCATAGGAACTTGGAACCAGAGTAAATCAGGACATCGCGGATGGGCAAGGTCCAGCCTTTGGGAACACCTTTCAACGCCGGCTCATGGGTCAAGCTCAGATGGGTCTTGACCATCATTGTAGCATAGTCATTGTATTTAGGATCGTCCTCAAGCATCTTTGCCTTGGCTGCAGCATCAGGGCTCCAGGATACACCATCTGCTCCGTAAACCTCTTTGGCTATGAGATCCACCCGGTCGCGTAATTTCGTGTCCAGATCATAGAGGAACTTGAAATTAGGTTCTTCCTTACAGGCATCGATGACCGCATCAGCGAGTTCGAGTGCTCCATCACCACCATCAGCCCAGTGCGTAGACTTGGCACAACGAGCGCCTGCAGCTTCGGCTGCCTTGCGCACTATAGCAATCTCAGCTTCCGTATCTGTGTGGAAGCAGTTGATGCAAACTACCGGGTTCATACCGGACTTACGGATAGTGTTGATGTGATGCACCATGTTCGTACAACCCTTTTCCACCAGCTCCAGATTCTCCTTGGTGTACTCATCGGGAAGCTTGATGCCGGGAACTACCTTGGGGCCTCCACCATGCATCTTGAGAGCACGGATCGTCGTGGTTAACACTGACACGTGGGGCTTCAAGCCGCTGTAACGGCATTTGACGTTCCAGAACTTCTCGAAACCAATGTCCGCTGCAAAACCGCTCTCTGTGACATGGTAGTCGAACATCTTCAATCCGATGCGGTCAGCTATAATAGATGACTGACCCACAGCGATATTAGCAAAAGGCCCGGCATGAACCATGCAAGGCTGATATTCAGCAGTACACATGAGAGTCGGGTTAATAGTATTGCGCATCCAGGCGGTCATAGCGCCGCCGACTTCCAGGTCACCGGTGGTCACAGGGTTACCATTTTTGTCAAAGGCAACAGTGATTTCATCGAGACGTTTTCTCAGATCTGCCAGGTCCTTGACGATGGACAGAATGGCCATGCACTCCGAGCCGACGGCGATGCCGAATTTGGACTGCATAGTGTAGCCATCCATGCGACCACCGAGGCCGATCACGATATTCCTCAAGCTCTGGGCGCAGAAATCCATGATCCAGCCCATCTCCACCTTGGTGGGATCGACGTCAAGACGGCGCATTCCGGTGAGCCGCTGCAATTGCTCATCATTATAGTTACGCTCATGCTGCATCCTCGACGTAAGCGCCACCATCGCCAAATTGTGGGCATTCATGATGTCGTTAATGTCACCGGTGAGACCCAGTGAGAACTCTGTCATCGGGATAAGCAGGGAGTTTCCGCCTCCGGCTGCCGTTCCCTTTACATTCATAGTAGGACCACCCGAGGGCTGTCTGAGTGCCCCACCTACATTCACTCCTCGTTTACCCAGGCCTTCCATCAGGCCACACGAGGTAGTGCTCTTTCCTTCGCCCAACGGCGTCGGCGTGATTGCGGTAACCTCGATGTATTTGCCATCGGGTTTATCCTTCAACCGATTCATGATCTTAAGAAAGTCGAGTTTGGCCAGCTTCCCCATGGGAAGCATCTCATCCTTTTGCAGGCCAAGCTTCTCTCTCCACTCATCGGGCATTGGCATGCTTTCTTCAGCTGCTTCTGAAATCTGCCAATCCTGCATTTTTGTTGCATCGTATGCCATAGAAAACCTCCTTTATTAATTTCTAGATTTGTATTCCTGTATTGGGAAATCCAATATCATTCTATTTTTTGGAACGAGCGGCACGTCGCTCGGCAGCTACTACTGTATTCTCCATCAGCATAGTTATTGTCATCGGTCCCACACCACCGGGAACCGGGGTTATGGCACTTGCCTTCTCTTTTACAGTTTCAAATTCTACATCGCCCCTGAGATCAGCAACCATTTTGCTGGGGTCCTTCTTGCTGGGCTTCATCCCTACCCTGTTTACCCCTACATCGATTACCACTGCGCCTTCCTTAACCATGTCCGCTTTGATGACCTCTGGGGAACCCATGGCAGCAACCAGAATGTCTGCCTGTCTGGTGATTTCGGCCATGTTCTTTGTCCCAGTATGAACAACGCTGATCGTAGCGTTGGCGCGTTTATTCTTTTGCACCAGTATCGCCATAAGTGGCTTGCCCACGATATTGCTGCGCCCACAGATTACCACATGCTTTCCTTCCGGGGGATTGCCACTGCGTACCATCAACTCCACAGCACCATGAGGAGTACATGGCATGAAATAGGGATCGCCGATAAGCATTTTGCCGACATTGATAGGATGGAATCCATCGACATCCTTGGCCGGATCGATAAGATTGAGCACTTTGTCTGAATCGATATGCTTGGGCACCGGCAGTTGTACCAGGATACCATCGACATGCTCCGCCTTGTTCATCTCCTCCACCTTGGCCAATAGCTCAGCCTCGGAGGCAGTCTCGGGCAACACGTACGTTTCAGACCAAACCCCTATCTCCTCAGCCGCCTGTTCTTTGCCTGTGACGTAGGAAACAGAAGCGGGATCATCTCCCACGCGGATAATTACCAAACCTGGCGTTACGCCCTGATCCTTCAGCTTCTTTACCCGCTCCTTCAACTCAGCCCGCATCTCCTTCGCCACCTCGGTCCCCGAGATTATCTTTGCCGTCATTTCTGGCCTCCTTATAATTAAGTTTTCGAATCCTTCTTATACCTTTATTAATAAAGGGTTAAAAAAAACACCTCGCGACCCTGTCACACAGCCCTGAATCGAGGCTGTTATCATAGGGACTACTTTGGCTAGCTCTAGCGAGGTCGACACGCTTGACTGAAGAGGGGAAAAACCGAGCAATGATGGGGTTAGTAAGCTCTAAGGTATGAGTATAATCTATGAGAGCTACCTGCAATTGATCCTCCGAGGCATGCAGCGCCATTATAACATATGCAAAAAAGGGGTGCAATCGGTCTTTTGAACGAGTTGCAGAAACTCCCATTTGTGAACCTATTCTATTGCACTAAACTCTTGTTAGTGAGACTCGTTGCCCTTCGACTTACGCCCTTAGCACGCAATACAACCCCGTATAAACTAGCACTAGATTGCAAAGGGCGATCACCGTACTTGTCTAAGGAGAGATAACGTGCGCTATTTACTCCGTTTAAAACTTTTGAAAAAGTGTATTGACAAACGGAAGGCATAAGGCGTAGCATTGTCTTGCCACAGTATATTGTTGAACCGTTGACTGCATAAGGCTATCCCAGCTATTTTGCCGACTGTGATATCAGGTGATCAGTTGTGTTCCATCTAAAGGTAACAACAGATCTTGCACATCACCCTAGCAGGCTGTTAGCGGAACTACATGCGAGAGTATCCCAAATACCTGCCGCTATTTCAGCTGGCGTCTTTTTTTGTATTTCCTGACAGACGATTTTTACATTGTTTTGTTCAATTTACCATCTATAAAAGTCTGGGGAGCGGGAGCCAATTAAAGGAGGCTAGCTATGGGAATAGAGAGACGGAGTCCTGAGAGGGGGCTAAGACTCTGGCACCCATCTCGGGAACTGGAGGCACTGGAACAGCGTTTCGAGGATCTCTTTGGGCGGCCATTTCCACCCGCGATATGGTGGCGCACTCCCCTGGAAGGAAGGAACTGGGCCCCTCCCATAGAGATGTTTGAGAAGGATGATAAGTTCGTAGTGAAAGCTGAACTCCCCGGGATGAGGGAAGAAGACATAGACGTCTCAGTTGTCGGCGAAACCTTGACTATCAAAGGAGAGAAAAAGACCGAGTCTGAGATTAAGGAAGAAGACTACCAATGCTGCGAATGTTCTTATGGTAGCTTTTTCCGATCGATCACTCTGCCGTCCACAGTAGATGCCGACAAGATTGAGGCACGCTATGAGGCTGGAGTCCTGGAAATCAGCATCCCAAAAGCTCCCGAGGTTAAGCCAAAGAAAATCTCGATAGCAACACAGAAAAAATAGTATGCTGGCAAGCAGGCTAATAGAATCAATGCTACCCGCTCCCCAATCTTTTCATGAAACAAGACAGAACTCTGCGAACTTACGTTGCTATTGGGAGCATATTTCCTCTGATCGCTCACCCAAAAGGTTCGAAGAACGAACAGAAATTCACCCCTAGCATTCAAACAAAGAGTTTTGGGAAAGTTTTTTCTCTTTGGAAATAGTCAGTGCAGCCACCGGCGATGCACACACGCACACAGTAAGACAGCCCTGCTACGCACAGATAGAACCAGAGATAAGGAGAAACATGAAACATAATGCTACTAAGTATATCCGTTGGTTTGAAGAGATCAAGATTGAGGATATCCACGTGGTAGGTGGAAAGAACGCCTCTCTAGGAGAAATGTACCGTGAACTTACAAACAAAGGTGTCAAGATACCGAACGGGTTCGCGATAACCGCCGAGGCATACCGGTATATATTGCGGTCGGCAGGCATACTTGGCCAGCTCAAGGATACTATGGCAGATCTGGATAAATCTGACGTTGCTAATCTGGCGAAACGAGGAAGAAAAGCCCGTCATTTGATCTTGAGTAGTGGCATTCCCGATGATCTCTGGGGCGAAATAACGACCGCTTACGACAGGCTCTGCGAGGAGTATGGCCCTGATACAGATGTCGCTGTACGGAGCTCAGCTACAGCAGAAGACCTCCCCACAGCATCCTTCGCGGGTCAACAGGAGACCTATTTGAACATCCGAGGACATCATGCGTTGAAGGAAGCCTGTGCCAAGTGCTTCGCGTCACTCTTCACTGATCGTGCTATATCCTATCGTATAGACAATAACTTCGACCACTTCCGGGTGGCCCTCTCCATAGGCGTTATGAAGATGGTACGTTCTGACCTGGCTACGAGCGGTGTGATGTTTACCCTTGATACAGAGACCGGTTTTCGCGACGTAGTTTTCATCACGGGTTCCTACGGGCTAGGCGAAAACATTGTCCAGGGAGCTGTTAACCCGGATGAATACTATGTCTTCAAACCTACGTTCAGAAAAGGTTACCGAGCTATTATTAGAAAAAATCTTGGGAACAAGAGCATTAAAATGATCTATGGCCTCGGTGACTCAAAGATGCTGACGCGGAATGTAGAAGTGCCAGAGGCTGACCGCAGACGGTTTTGCATAACAGACGATGAGGTCCTCACATTAGCAGGTTACGCCATCATGATAGAAGAATACTATTCAAAGAAGGCAGGCGAAACTCGACCAATGGATATCGAATGGGCGAAGGATGGTGTCACCGGAGACTTGTTCATAGTTCAGGCAAGGCCTGAGACAGTACAATCACAAAAAGCCCGGGATGTGTTAGAAACATGCCACCTGGACGAGAAGGGCCGCATACTGGCGATAGGGAAAAGCGTCGGCGAGAAGATTGCAACTGGCAAAGCACGTGTAATCCCTGATGTAGCTCATCTTTCCTCATTTAATCCCGGCGAGATACTTGTGTCCGATACTACCACGCCTGATTGGGAGCCGGTGATGAAAACCGCCGCCGCTATCGTCACCAATAGAGGCGGAAGAACCTGTCACGCTGCCATTGTCAGCCGCGAGCTTGGCATTCCCGCAGTCGTTGGCACACAAGATGCCACGGAAAAAATTCATACCGGCCAGGAGGTAACTGTAAGTTGCGCTGAAGGCGATCAAGGCATCGTATATGAGGGAATATGCCCATTTCATGTTGACCAGATTAGCATCGAGGCTCTACAACGGCCTAGAACGCAGATTATGATGAACCTGGGGAATCCCGATGAAGCCTTCTCTCTCTCAATGATCCCTAATGATGGTGTTGGGTTAGCCCGCATGGAGTTTATCATCAACAGTTACATAAGAATTCATCCCATGGCCCTTGTTCATCCTGAAAAGGTAACAGATCCGGCAGTACAATCGAAGATAAACGAGCTTACATTTGGGTATGCAAGCAAAGAGGATTACTTTGTAGAAAAACTAGCCCATGGTGTAGGGACTATCGCGGCAGCCTTTTATCCGAAACCTGTTATTGTACGTCTGAGTGACTTCAAGACCAACGAATATGCAAGTCTCATAGGAGGGCACTATTTTGAACCGCAAGAAGAAAACCCCATGATCGGTTTTCGTGGAGCCTCTCGCTATCATCATGAAAGATACAGCGAAGCTTTTTCGCTCGAATGTCGGGCAATGAAGAGCATTCGGGACGAAATGGGTTTAACCAACCTTATCATCATGGTTCCGTTCTGCCGGCGGGTGAAAGAAGGGGAAGAGGTCCTGTCCGAGATGGCAAAAAACGGGCTAAAGCGGGGAGAAAATGGGCTTGAGGTATATGTCATGTGCGAAATCCCAAACAATGTCATTATGATTGATGAGTTCAGCAAACTATTCGACGGCTTTTCAATCGGTTCTAACGACCTGACCCAACTCATCCTGGGCGTCGACCGTGATTCGGCGTTGGTAGCGCATGACTTCGACGAACGAGACCCTGGGGTGATGAAGATGATTGCTATGGCAATTCAGGGAGCCAAGAGAAATCAACGGCACAGCGGGATCTGTGGTCAAGCACCGAGTGATTATCCGGAGTTCGCAGAGTTCCTGGTGAAAGAAGGCATAGAGTCAATCTCACTCAACCCTGACTCGGTAATGAAAATCACCCTGAAAACTATAGAGCTTGAGAACAGATGCTATAGATGAGGCATCACCAAATAAAACTTATCGAGACTACTATATGGAAGAGCAG
>JAXHUK010000115.1:0-5656 GCA_034189725.1 Chloroflexota bacterium
TGATCTGGCACGCGTGTTTCATGACCGTCAAGTTCCGAAGGCCCAACAGATCAAATTTGATGAGTCCGATCCGTTCTATGGCCTTCATGTCATACTGGGTTACAACCTCCCCCTTTTTGCCATCTGATTTTTGGGATGTGTTTGCTGCGCTCTTTTTTATCACTATAGGAATGCTAATAAATATCACTCAGGTAAGGGATTTTATTGTGCCCGCCATCATTGTTGCTGTTGTTTTCATGCTGGGTAAAATACTGAGCAATACACTGGCAACATTCATTTGCGGTCACGATCCGAAAACATCCCTTCAGGTAGGAATGGGTATGCCACAGATGGGTGAGTTCTCTCTTGCCATTTCCAAGATGGGAGTAGACCGGGGGGCAGTCGTCGCTCCTATATACTCTGTCATTGCCGTAGCCACTGCGCTCACCTGTTTTGTAGCCCCTTATATCACACGCTCGGTGGATTATGTTGCAAACTTCTTCGCCTACAGGACACCAGCCTCCCTGAAAACATATGTGGCCAAGCAGGCAGACTGGTTATACGAAATACGTAGCACCTTTGATCACGATAGCGAAACTGCCCGGCGTATTCAACATTCGGTTAAAGTGATACTGATAAATATCCTGATCGTAATAGTCATCATCGGCATCGGGACGTTCACGCTTGAATTGAGCGATAACCTGGCTGACTACACGCATATTCGCACTGACATCGTTGCCTTGTTTTTGGGTTTTGTAACGATTATACTGTGTATACCTTCCTTGGTGACTGTATGGCGAGGTCTCCATACAATGATCGATGAGGCAGCGCTACACATGCTGAACCGTCGAGTTGCAGCCACGAAGGTGGGGCACATGGCAATCCGCACCGCGTTACGAGATAGCATCTTGATCGTGCTATCCGTATTCGTGTTGCTGTGGCTAATTCCCCTTATGGCGCGGCTTTTTTTCTTTGGTTCCTTCGCCATAGCTGTGCCCGTGTTATTACTGGCAGTTTTTCTTGTTGTAGTAATTGCGTCTGTGAGACAACTCCACGGCCTACTGGAGCGAACATTCGGCCAGGTCCTCCTGGGAGAGGAGTATGTCCCCACTTCCTCAGAAGTGGGGATTTCTGATGATGGTCAACGCAGGATAGCGAAATTGTTTCGTAGAATGAGATTCCCCGGATCGAGGAAAGAGCGACGCTCTAAAAAAGTAAAACAATCCGGAAATGAAGAACAGAATGAACCGTCCCACACGGTTCCTGAAGAATCCAACGACGTTGATTCGAAGGCGGACAACCCAAATCGATAGTAGCATGAAACTGCTCTGATATGGATGCTCCCCATACTCAACAGTTCTCATATATAGTTTTGATTCGATGATTCCGTACCATAGAATACTATTCAATAGTAACCAGGAATAGATTTGAAAAGAGTATTTCAACCCAAGTCTGATATCTCAGAAAAAGAGGTATCTCAAGGGCTTCGCTGGATAGCCTTGGAGGGGATGGTCTCCATGGGCTACTGGAGCATTACCACCAGCGGTTTTCTTGCAGCCTACGCTCTCGCCCTGGGCGCTACCAACTTGCAGATTGGGATGCTTGCATCCCTTTCCTTCCTTGCTCAACTCATTCAAATCCCGGCTATCGTACTGGTAGAACGGATACGGAAACGGAAGCTCATTGCCCTGATAACATGGATACCAGCCCAGCTCATCTGGATACCAATTGCTCTCATTCCTCTTTACATGGATATTCCCAGCCCGGGTGCTATATCAGCTCTCCTGGGATTAATGGCACTTCGCAGCACTATGGGGGCAATCACCAACTGCTCCTGGAACAGTTGGATGAGGGACCTCGTGCCACAGAAGATATTGGGGCGTTTTTTTGCTCGCCGCTATACATTGGCCAATGGTGCAGCGATGTTGTTCGGTCTGGGAGCTGCATTCTTCGTCGACTATTGGCGTGGCGATGAGGCACTCGGCTATACCATCCCGCTGCTCTTCGGTGCCCTCACGCTGGCACTGGCTAGCCCGACATTTATGACACTTATACCAGAACCCTTGATGCAGCCTGCCCCAAGTCAGCAGCAATCTCTATTAACCACCTTGGCTACCCCATTTCGCGATCGCAACTATCGGCATCTGCTGAGCTTTCTGTTTCTCTGGGGGCTCGCCCTGAACCTGGCGGTTCCGTTCCTGGCCGTCTACATGCTCCAACGTTTGGGATTGCCCCTTTCTGCCGTCATCGGCTTCAGCATGCTCGGCCAGGCGTCCAACATTCTCTTTCTCCGGCTATGGGGACCCCTCGTTGACCAATTTGGCAGCAAGGTGATCCTGTCTCTCTGTACATCGTTGTATATGCTCGTAATCCTGGGTTGGACATTCACTACCATGCCGGAGCGATACTTTCTTACTATTCCGCTACTGGTAATCCTCCATATTCTCGCTGGCGCTGCTGCATCGGGAGTAACACTCACCACAGGCACCATCGGGCTGAAAGTTGCTCCGAAGGGCCAGGCTACCTCCTATTTAGCCGTAGCAGCTCTGGCAACCAACCTTGGGTACGGTCTTGGCCCTTTGTTGGGTGGCCAACTTGCAGATTATTTTAGCGGGCGCCAGCTTGGTATTACCCTGACTTGGCTCGATCCAACGCATACAGTGCAGCTTATGGGTTTAAGCTTTACCGGGTTCGATTTCCTGTTCTGCATAACCTTTGTTATAGGTATAATTACCCTCAACGCCTTAATCGCACTCCGCGAAGAAGGTGAAACAAGCCGGGAAGTCGCTCTGGATGCGCTGCTTTCGCCCATGAGACAAGTCGCACTTCCCATGAGCTCCGTTCCGGGATTAAATTTCTTGAGCCAGTTCCCCTTTGGTTTTCTGAGACGAGCGCCGATTCCAGGTCTCGACGTGGCACTGGGTGTTACAGCCTATCAGGTTGCTGAGATAACCAAGGCAGCAACCCTGGCGTCGATGCAAGGAAGAAATGTGAGATCGAAGATAACACGAGCTATAGAAAACAGTGTGAAGCAGTTGTGGAAGGAGACACCACCGGGGCAACTGAATGGGGAAGAGGTAGCTAAACAAGCAGCACGGGGAACTATTCATGCGAGCAAAGAGGCCGCCTATGGTGAAGAACTTCCGACGCGCCCGGCTGTACTTGGGATTGTACGTGCACTAAGGAAGGAAAAGGTGCCTCCAGAGGATATACTGCAGGGGATCGGCTATGGTCTTGTTCAAGGTGCTGTCGAGACGGATACCGACCTGTCCGAGGCCGTAGGTGAGGCTGTTAGCGGCGCCAGAGAAGCTGCGTCAACACTGAATATGACAGAAGACACAGCCATCAAGCGTGTGGCCGAGGGGGCAATCGCAGCCGCTGAAGCATTAGGGCACGACGCTGTAACACAGGTCAAGGAAACGCTTGATAGAGAGCCGGAAGAGAATCCACCGCAACCAGAAGGCGAGTGCTCAGATAACGCACACTAATGGGGAAGAATCTCTGTCTGTTCATACGGGGAGATTCTTCGGTCGTTGTACTCCCTCAGAAAGACCTGCTATTTTCATGATTCGATGGTGGGCCGCAGGCGCATGGGGGTTTGCCAAGGTTTAAATCGTCTTGAAAGCATTCTTACTCATAATGATGAGTTAAAATGGTGGGCGATGTAGGACTCGAACCTACGACTTTCTGTGTGTAAAACAGACGCTCTAACCTCTGAGCTAATCGCCCACTAGCACGCTTGGCGGGGCTCGAACCCGCGACCTTAGCCTCCGCAGGGCTACGCTCTATCCATCTGAGCTACAAGCGCTCGCTTACTGTTTGCCCCAAGACCTCCAGAGGCTCAATTCAGACGAGGAAACAGGCTCACAATATATCTATATCTGCTCTCAACTCCTTGTGCAGGAGGTTCTATGACGGTGAGCCCATTGTAGAATGCTAGCAATGTCCCTCAGATACCGTAATCCCCCCAGGGGAAAAACTGCCGGAGGGGAGATTTGAACTCCCACGCCCTTGCGGACACTACGCCCTGAACGTAGCGCGTCTGCCGTTCCGCCACTCCGGCTCATTCGCATCGCTGACTGACTGCCACTCAAGCCAGTTTTTCACAATCTCTATTTCGCAGCAATACAGCCACCTGCAGTACAATTATAGCGTGTTCGTATTTCATGGTCAAACACCGAGCCGCAGTAGCCGCAACTTTTACAGGTACAAGCTGTCGGCTCCATAGCAGCAGGTGGAGCCTGCGGCTATAGCCTATTACTGTAACGCGCGTGTCACTTCGTATGATTCGACATGAACCGTTTCATACGCTTCAGCGCCTCTTTGATATCATCCAATGAGGTGGCGTAACAACAGCGAACATGCCCCTCACCACTTTCTCCGAAGGCCGAACCCGACACCACTGCCACCCTCTCTTCCATGAGCAGTTGCTCAGCAAAATCCTGTGAGGACAAACCTGTTGCCCTGATTGAAGGAAACACATAGAATGCCCCCCGCGGTTCAAAGCAGGTAAGCCCGATATCATTCAGCCCTCGTACCATCACACGACGACGACGATCGTAGTTGGCAACCATCTCGATAGCCGCCGCGTCTCCCGATCTCAAAGCTTCGATAGCAGCCATCTGTGCTGTGATCGGGGCACATAACATCGTGTACTGGTGAATCTTGGTCATCGCTTCGATGATCTCTGCCCTGGCAGCAGCATACCCTACCCGCCAACCTGTCATTGCGTAGGCCTTGGAGAAACCACCGAGGAGAATCGTACGCTCCTTCATGTGAGGAAGGCTTGCAAAACACGTGTGGGGTACTCCATATACGAGCCGGTCGTATATTTCATCAGAGATAACCAGAAGATCATGTCTCCTGGCAACATCGGCTATCTCCTCCAGAGAGGATTGATCCATAACCGCACCCGTGGGATTATTGGGGTAGCAGAGCACAATAGCTTTGGTACGCTTGGTAATCCGTGACTCTATATCAGCAGCTCTAACCTTGAAACTGTTCTCCGCCGTCGTAGGCACCGAAGTCTGTACTCCTCCTGCGAGAACAACACACGGGCCAACAGAAACATATGTTGGTTCCGGAATAATGACCTGATCCTTGGGATTAAGGATACTTCTCATTGCCAGATCAAGACCTTCGCTCACCCCTACAGTAATCAAGAGCTCAGTCTCAGGGTCGTATTCAGCGCCATAACGCTCGCTGAGGCTACGCGCCAGCTCCAACCGTAGCTCCGGCATACCCTTATTCGAGGTGTACATAGTGTACCCCTTCTCAACGCCGGAGATCGCAGCTTCACTGATATGCCAGGGCGTAGCGAAGTCAGGCTCACCCACTCCCAAAGAAATGACGTCATCCATCGTGGCCAGAAGATCGAAGAATCTCCGGATACCGGATGGAGAGAGAGAGGCCACCCTCTGTGATATGATGCTGCGGCCACTATCAGAGCTATCGGCACCCTTAGCCGACATGAAACAACCTCCTTCAAAATATAAGCACGAAATTACCAGAGATCGGGCACTGTGATCGAAGGGCAAACCACATCACTTCCGAGTATATGCGTTGACGAACGAGTGCTTACGGGATCATAAGGTTAACGGCTGGCGCCGCACCTTCTCTTCACCCTCAAGAATCTCTCCATCATCCTTGTATCGCTTGAGAAAGAAGTGGGTCGCAG
>JAXHUK010000116.1:0-8482 GCA_034189725.1 Chloroflexota bacterium
CTGACGATCTCACCGATAACCGTTACAGGACTTGACATAAGGTTGCTAGCGCGATCGATCACCTCACGCCTGGCTGTGAACAGAAGCTCATAATCCTCGCCACCCGAGAGCGCCAGCCCCAATGATTCTTCACCGAAAGCAGCGTGTACCAGCGGGTGGATAGGCAGGGTATGTACCCATATCCTGGCTCCGACATGGCTTGCCCTGGCAATGTGCTCCAGGTCGCTTATCAAGCCATCGCTGAGGTCTATCGCAGCTCTCACGCCGTGCTGTACCAGAACCTGCCCTTCGCTGACTCTGGGGTAGGGGCGCAGGTGGGCGTCTCTGAGAAAAGCGGTTGTCTCCGGATCGAACTCAGATCCTGACTTCAGCATCCTCAGCCCGGCCCCCGCCTGCCCCAGGTGGCCAGTAACCGCAATATGATCGCCGGGTAGGGCTGCCGAGCGGGTGAGCAGGTGCTCCGATGCTTCTCCGATCACAGTGATGGTGATTACAGCTACAGGTGCGCTGCTGACATTTCCTCCACAGATATCGACATCGAACTGTGTCGCGACCTCCAGCAACCCCTGGTAGAGTTCGACTACGTTATCCACCTCCGTCTCCGGTGGTAAACCCAGGGAAACAAGGGCATAGCAGGGGGTACCCCCCATTGCGGCGATGTCACTGATATTGATTGCGAGCGCTTTCCACCCCAGGTCGCGCCATGTAGCGGTTTCAAGGGTGAAATGAATATTCTCGACAAGGGTGTCGGTGGTGCCAATCTGGATGGATTGCCCGGTGCGCCAGGCTGCAGCGTCATCACCTATTCCGAGGACAAGGTCGTCTCTCGACGGCTTGCCTATGGTCTCGGCGATAAGATCGATAAGGGCAAACTCTCCCAGTTCGTGGACTTTCATCAACTAGAATTATATCTGCTTTGGATAGAGGCCACAACTGGTAAAGTATAGCTGAACCTGATATATTAACCTGTAGCTTTTGCCAGGAACCTGGTATTTGTGGCTACTACTTTCATCTTTAAAGAGTGGATTTGCGGTACGCGATCATTTCAGATATTCACAGCAACCTGGCGGCATTCCAGGCGGTGCTCCATGATATCGATAAGAGGGGAGGAGTCGAGCGTATCTGGTGTCTGGGAGATGTCGTTGGTTACGGTCCCGATCCCAATGAATGCATTCAACTCCTTCGTGAGTACGATCATGTTTGTGTCGCCGGCAACCACGACTGGGGTGCAGTGGGCAAAATAGCCCTGGATGATTTCAATGCCGAGGCTGCTACTGCCTGTCGCTGGAGCGGTGCCCAACTGGGGCCTGAGGAGAAGGACTACCTCGCCAATCTACCACTCATCACGAGCGAAGGTGACTTTACTTTAGTACATGGCAGCCCTCGTGAGCCGATCTGGGAATACCTGGTTTCCACCTACAGTGCGAAGGCCAACTTCGATTATTTTCAGACTAAAGTGTGCCTGGTTGGTCATAGCCATGTGCCACTGATATTCGAGTATCTCGCAGACAGGGGACAGTGTCTCCTACGGGAATTCACGGAGGATTCCCCTTTGAGGATTGAGGATAACAGGTTGATCGTTAATCCCGGTGGCGTAGGACAACCGCGCGATGGCGATCCCCGGGCAAGTTACGCCGTTTATGATGGGGGTACCGATAGCATCCGGAATTATCGTGTCCCCTACGAAATCGGCGATACGCAACAAAGAATGCTGGAGCGCGGTCTTCCTCTTCGTCTTATCTCCAGATTGAGCTATGGCCAGTAATTCAACTAAAGGGGGACGACAACATGCTAAAGTAAACATGTGGGTCATTAGTTAATTTAGTAAACTACACGAGGAGAGAGAAGACCATGGATATTACAAAGGTTGGGGTAGTGGGCAGCGGGCAAATGGGGAGCGGTATTGCTCAGGTCTGTGCGCTATCGGGCTATCAGACCATACTAGCAGCAAGGAGTTCGAGTTCACTGGATAGAGGTCTGGAGAACATCAATAGCGCCCTTCTACGAGCTATTGCAGGTGGCTGGATAACAGAAGAGGTAAAGAGTGCCACGCTGGCTCGGATACATGGTACTACTAAAATCGAGGATATAGCCGACTGTGATCTGGTAATCGAAGCAATAGTGGAGAACATGGAGGAAAAGAAAAAGCTCTTTGCGGAACTCGACAGGCTGTGTCCTGTACCCGCAATCCTGGCCAGTAATACCTCATGCTTATCGGTCACCGAGATGGCGCTGGCAACCGAAAACCCCGGCCGCGTAATAGGGTTGCACTTCTTTAATCCGCCACCTGTCATGGCATTGCTCGAATTGATTACCACGGTTGTCTCCAGCGAAGAGACATTCAATATCGCCAGGAAGTTTGCAGAATCTTTGAAAAAGACGGTCGTCGTAGTCAAGGACACGCCTGGATTTATCGTGAACCGTCTGTTAATACCCTTCTTACTCGATGCCATTTGGTTGCTGGAATCGGGATTGGCGACAAAGGAAGATATCGATACGAGCATGGTGCTTGGTTGCAATCAGCCTATGGGACCCCTGAGGATCGCTGACTTTATTGGGCTGGACACGTTGAACAACGTGGCCGATGCGATTTGCAATGAACTTGATGATGTGAGATTCGCCGTGCCTCCGATATTGAGGAAAATGGTAGCCGCAGGATACCTGGGAAGAAAAACGGGTAGAGGATTCTACGAGTACGATTAGTGAAGCCAGAGAACACCGTCAGGCGAACAGGTTACGTTCCCCGCTTTTTATAATCGGGGCACGAGGTAGCGTTGGGGCGCGCTGGATTATGGCACGCGCTGCGCCAGTCCCACATACAGCTATCGCAGAGGAAGATACTCTTTCCCCTCGCCTTTTTAAACCGTAACTTAAGCCTGTCCCACCAGCTAAAGCCCATATGAATACCAAGCTTCCTCTACTACTACATTTAATTATACACTTAGTGGCTCTGCTCAACAATCCCAAAGGTCTTGTATTCCAACGAGTATGTGCTACTATCTAGCTAGATTCATCCATGGAAGGAGTGAAGTGAAATGCCTATCGTAAGAGTAGAAATGTGGGAGGGCAGAACTCATGCCCAAAAGGCAGAGCTGGCCAGGGTTATTACCGAGGCTGTGGTAACCATTGCTCATACCACACCGGAGGCGACCCACGTTATCTTTGAGGATATAGCTAAAGATAACTGGTCTATTGGCGGCAAGCTGGCCTCCGATGTGTAGCTACAGCTTGAGGTATCACGCGAGAAGGGCAACCCTGTGATAAATCGTGCACGAAGTTAGCAATGCCAGTGACATTACATAATGTTAATGGCACAATCGTGTATGAGCTACTTCTCAGAGAAGTGAATGCAATCCTAGAAGAAACAATTGGAGATGAATAATGCTAGCAAAAGTATCAGTGGGGACCAAGGACCTGCAAAGGTATCGATTGGAGTTGGGCAATGAACTCATCGATGAGATAGAAAAGCTGGCATATGAGTTAAAAGACGTCAGGATGTGCCATATCAACTCGACTCCATTTGGGGGAGGTGTTGCTGAACTCCTTAGTTCCTACATACCGTTGGTGCGTAGCCTGGGCCTGACTGTTGACTGGCAGGTTATGAGAGGAGACCGCGCCTTCTTTGAAATCACCAAGTGCATACATAATGCTCTCCAGGGTGATAACTGTGGAATACTAGCGCATGAGAAATCACGAAGGCGTTATATGGCGCAAAATGAGGTCAATGCGCGGGAACTGGACTACGACTACGATGTATTTATCGTCAACGATCCACAACCAGCAGCATTGCGTCATTTCATTAAAGATACACACAACAAGTGGATATGGCGCTGCCATATCGATACATCGGGGCCCGATGATTTCACCTGGAACTTTCTGCGGTCCTATATCGAACAGTACGATGCAGCAATTTTTACAATGTCTCAATTTGTCCCACAGGACCTTGTTATTCCCCGAACAGGGATAATGGCCCCGGCGATAGATGCATACAACTCAAAGAACATGTTACTACCACGAGGTCTTTGTCGTGAGATGGCATCTAATTTGGGGATAGACCGGGAGCGACCGCTCATTTTACAGGTATCACGATTCGATCCGTGGAAGGACCCGTTCGGCGTAATCGAGATATTCCGTCTCGCGAGGGAGCAGATTCCCGGTCTGCAGCTTGCATTGGTAGGCTCACTTGCCTGTGATGACCCTGAGGGCCTGGATATTTTCGCTGAGGTGAATAACATAGCGAGTCAGGACGATGATATGTTCGTCTTTACAAATCTCACCGGTGTTGGCAGTATGGAGGTCAACGCGTTTCAAACAGCATGCAATGTGGTAATTCAAAAGTCCATTAAAGAAGGCTTTGGCCTGGTTGTATCTGAAGCGCTGTGGAAAGGGACACCGGTGGTTGGAGGCAACGCTGGTGGTATTCCCATGCAGATGACGGGAAACCTCAGCAACTATCTTGCCAGTAGTGTCGAGGATTTTGTAGAGAAGGTGGTTTATCTTCTCGAAAACAAAGAGATTGCCGATCAACTCGGTAAAGAAGGCAGAGAAAATGTTATCAGGAACTTCCTCATGCCGCGATTGATCAGAGATGAACTCGCTTTGGTGAAGGCAGTTGTTGAGTCGTAACCAACACCGGCCTGGCAGTGCATTCCCAGGGTAGCTGGATAAACATCGTTACATGGTCGCACTATAAATATTATGTGAAGTTAAGCGTTTCCTGATGTCTGCTACAACCGAAATAGCAGCAGTAGTCACTCAGAGCTTCCGGGCTTCTCGCAGCATAGCCCAATTCGTGAGGCCAGTACGGGGAATGTCAGCTTTCTCGATCACCTTGAAACCGAAGTGCTCATAGATCGAAACGTCTTGCTCATCCAGTGTTTCTAAATAACATGGTAGACCCTCTTCGTCTATTCTGGCCAGCATCGGCCTGAGCAGCCTGCTGGAGAAACCCTGTTTCTGAAATAGTGGTTCCACACCGAGTACCTCGAGATACCAGTGATTATAGGGAACGAGACGTTTGTGAACTGAGTCTATAAACGAACCAGCAGCCTGTAATCTGGCACCCCTATGCCGACCGAAACCGATTGACACCGATAGCGGAATCGAGCGCAGGAACCTCCAGAATGACAATGGATAGTTCTTTGAAGGCATCCAGACAGCGACCCCTTCCAGATTCGGAGAGGTAGCATACACTTCACCGTAGGAAACACCACTGAACACAGAGAAGGATAAGAAATACGGCGCTATGTTAGCTCGTTGTTGCTCGTTGGGGAAATAATGCAGGAACAGCGGATAGTTCCAGAATGCTTTGACCAGCACATCGACTGCAGGTTTTATGCAGGACTTATCTAACTTGACGAGATTATCGAAACTTGAGTCCATTGCAGGTAGCCTACCATATCTATATTATCATATCATGGGAGAACAAGATGTTTCGTCCTCTACATTGTTCTGAGCCGGAAGAGTAGGAGCAAACTGCATTAGAAGACTTGATATATAAAAATATAGACGCTATTGTTATCAATAAGGTAAACACAGATTGAAGGAAAGAACATGATTGAAGTCGAGCAACTGGTAAAACAATACAATTCACTGACCGCAGTTAATGGCATATCGTTTGAGGTTGGACGGGGTGAGATCTTTGGCTTTCTAGGCCCTAATGGTGCTGGTAAAACAACCACAATAAAGATCATAACCACGTTGCTCAATCCTACGAGTGGGAGAGCTTCAGTTGCAGGTTATGATGTGCAAAAGGAACCAGGAAAAGTACGCAGTGTCATCGGGTATGTTGCCCAGGACGTCAGCGTCGATGATAAAGGAACAGGAAGAGAGAACTTGATGCTGCAGGGACGTTTGCATCACATAGATGGCAAGTCTTTGCGCAAGCGGATAGATGAACTGCTCGAGTTAGTGGATCTTACTGCAGATGCTAACCGGTTAGCTGAGACCTATTCCGGGGGGATGCGAAAAAGGCTTGATCTTGTTACAGGATTGGTTCATAGACCTGAAGTGTTGTTTTTGGACGAGCCTACATTAGGATTGGATCCGCAAACTCGAGCTAAAGTATGGACGTATCTTCGTGAGTTAAACCAAAAAGAGGGAATAACCTTGTTTCTCACAACTCACTACATGGAGGAGGCAGACGAGCTTTGCCATCGAGTGGCCATAATTGACCACGGGGAGATAAAGGCTCTTGATCATCCTGATGTGCTTAAAGATGAGATTGGTGGCGACTGCATCAATGTAGGCCTCTCTGAGGAACTCTTTTTCGAAGAAAGCGCCCTCGTGGAGAGAGCCTTTCAGGTTATTCAGGGACAGCCTTATGTAAAGCGTGTAGAGACCTTAGCTGATAGCTTTGCTGTTTATGTGGACAAGGGTGATGAGATTATTCCTCATATTGTGGAGCTTCTGAGACAGATTGGAATTCCGGTGAAAACATTGACTCTGTCGCGTCCCTCGCTCCAGGATGTATTTTTAAAACATACCGGGACAACCATACGCGATAGCGAGGCAAGTTCCGCCGAGCAGTTCCGTGAGTTTCACAGCAGGGTTTTAAGAAGGAGGCCTAGATGAATGCCATTCTCGATACATGGTATCTGTTCATAAGGAATTTGCGTAATAGTGTGCGTCTCCCAATAATCTGGGTTATGTCTCTCATCCAACCTCTTATATGGTTACTTTTGTTCGGGCAATTGTTCAAAAACATAGCGAATGTTCCGGGATTCCCTACTGAGAGTTATCTAGCCTTTCTTGCACCAGGTATTATGGTAATGACCGCGCTCTTTGGAGCAACATTCTCCGGTATGGGGACACTGGTAGATATGGACTTGGGCTACCTCGATAAAATGCTGGTAACACCGGTGAACCGAAACGCTATTATACTGGGAAGAATGGGCGGAGATGTGCTACGTGTTGTCATTCAAACTATCATAATAGTGCTTATTGCGCTTGCTATGGGGGTAGGATTTGCTACAGGTTTTGCAGGATTTATCACCGCTGTTGCTCTGGTTGCTCTCATGGTGATTGGATTTGCTGGTCTCTCAAATATCCTGGCACTTCGTATCAGAGAACACCAGGGATTCATGATGGTGGTCAACTTCATTACACTACCTGTGATGTTTATGAGTAGTGCCTTGATGCCCAGGGAGCTGCTGCCAAACTGGCTGCAGACAGTTGCACATTATAACCCGGTTACCTATGCCGCAGATGGCATACGCTCTCTGATGACTACCGGTTTTGATAGTATTTTACTTGTCCAGGCATTCCTTGTCCTCGGTGGAGTGGCCTTGGTTATGATGACTACTGCAACTCTTTTATTCCGCAGGCGTTTGATCTAGCTGCTACGTTATACATTGCCCAGCAGTCATACGAGTAGCCTCCTATCCAAGCTTGACGAAGGCTGAAAACAAAACTAAACTCGCTATCGGAGGTTCAATGTGGCTACAAAAGTGTTCTTGATAACTGCTGATGTCATGGGCAGGGGTGACGATAAACTGGGCGAGTTGCTCATGGCCAATTTCTTGCGCTTGCTCGGGGAAAGCCCGGAAAAGCCGGCCACGATGATATTTTTGAACTCTGGTGTGCGTCTGATCTGTGATGGTTCTACTGTGCTTGATCATACAAGAAAGCTTGAGGAACAGGGGGTCGAGATACTGGCCTGCACCACCTGTCTCGAATACCTGGGCTTGATGGACGCGCTCAGGGTTGGTAAACCGACCACCATGATGAAGTCAATTCAAATGATGATGACTGCGGATGTGATCAGCATCTAGTACCGGACAAATTCAGGGATAGGCTGCCTTCAGTACCCTGAGGGCTCGAAGCGTAACCCACTTGCTCGGTTGCCCCTTCTTTTCGATGTCCACCCATGTCTTACCATTGTAGCTGTACTCCAGAGGCCACCGTCCACTGTTATCCTGTTTCTTTGCCACGAGTTCGAGTGCACGGACTAACCGGGTGTCTTGTGCGTGACCCAGGGCGGCCAGGGTCTCTAAATTCTGGAGGACATCGGTGACATAGCCGATGGGATAGCCAAACTTAAACCAGCTTGAGCTAGGTTTATCTCCGAAACCGAAGGGATAGTCGGCAACAGCCGGGTCGTAGCTTAATAAGAAATCCACTCCCTGGGCAATGGCTGCCTCTATTCTTGCGGTACGGTATACTGGAGGGACCTTACTGAAAGCAAGCATTGCCTTCACAGCACCCCAGGCACAGGGAAGACCACCATTGGAAGCGCAGGCAAAGAGAGGACCTGTGGTGCCAGATTTGTAGTATCGCTCATCTGTACCCTTATCCTCCGAAGAAGCTACTCCGTCACCCGTAATCGTACGAGCATGCCAGTCCAGCGCAGACTGTATGCGTTGATCATCGATCCATCCCAGGTCTATCAAGGCTGCTTCCAGACTGCCTGCTGTACAATGAATGAATCCTGATGGTATTGGATTAACGGAGAATACCGAGGAGAATCCCCCGTGGCTGGCGA
>JAXHUK010000117.1:0-6206 GCA_034189725.1 Chloroflexota bacterium
AGACCATCAAGGGAGCGTCTACGAAAAAGCGGCAGGCACAGGTAATCGCAAGAACAGAGCGGTAGTTCAGGGAGCAGGGGACGCAAATGTCAGCAATCGTCGATGGGCCGAGAATAATCCGCAGAGAACGATTGCTGCTTCAATGAAAACAGCACGGCACTAGTCGAACCCATGCCACGTGGTGTTACTCTCAAGAGGTTCACGACTGGTTATCAGCTTATTTGCAGGAAAATCCCAGTCGGGATAACCTATTGCAATGCTGAGTATGGTAAGCTTCGAATCGGGAATGCCTGTATGTTTCCTCACTACCTCGGGGAACATTATGCCCTGCCCGGTAATACAGGTGCCCAGTCCGTGATTCATTGCAGTCAGGCATATGGTCTGTACGATCGCCCCGATGTCGTTCAGCGGACGCGACAGGTCTAACGACCTGTCGACAGATACTATAATTGCAGCCGGGGCATCGAAGAAACGGAATCCTTTCTGCATCCACTCTGCCCTTTTTTCCTTATCCTCCCTGGCAATTCCCAGCAACTGGAATATCTCGACGGCGAGATCAACCTGGCGTTGTTTGAACAGGCCCTCATAGGGCTTCATTGAGATATCAGGGGTGGGGAAATTGCCTGAGGTCATCATCTCGATATTGTCTTTACGGATATTATCCAGCACTTCACCGGCAACAACTGTGATTTCCCAGGGTTGGGTATTCATAGCCGAGGGCGCACGAACAGATACCTCCAGTATTTCTCTTAGCATCTCCTTTGGCACCGGATCAGGCTTATATCCTCTTATACTTCTTCTTGTTGTTATCGCCTCAATAACATCCATGCCTACTCCTTTCCCTACCTGTTTTTTCCTGAAGCGCTCAATCAGGCACTTTGCGGGATCTTCATCATGGGCGGTAACATCGGGGAATGCCTTAAATCAACCAATATAGGATACCTGCTGAAACCAGCTTTATGAGTATCCTCCAGCGCTTTGAGCACTACGTCAACCTTATCAATCGGTATGGTGAAGATGACCTCATGGTCCTGAGTCCCACCAAAAACACGATCTCCACCAGAAGGCAAGATAAACTGGCACGTATTGCTAAGAAATGTACGTGCGACGATATCACCGCAATCCGCAGCACCAGAGGCATTAGCAGAAACGTCCGTGCCCGTAGTCATACTCACCGACATAACAAGCCTGTATATCTGGGCAGAATTACCATAGACGACAACGATGTCCGGCTCGAAACGAGCCGTATCAACAGGCGCCATCAGGAGGTAGCTATACTTTCCTTTCTCAAGCTTTTTCTCCGGCGGTGCTTGCATGAAGCCGCCTTCAGGTGGCTCTGCAGTGAAGCCCATTGTAATAGCCCCACCAAGGCAGCACTGGTCTTCATTGCCTATAGCCATAGCCCAACCATAGCGCCTTGATATTCCGATAGCCTGACAGAGTGCTATCTGGTACCCCAGATCGCGCATTGGCATCCTGACCTTTTCCGGAATCTCACTTTCAGATTGACATAGTTTCAAAGCGACGGGAAAACTCTGGGGTCTGATATAAGTACTGAGTGTCTCACCTATCTGTTTAACATCCATTACTTCCCCCTTCTTCCGGTTTAGCTATATCATTGGCAGGAATGAAACTGCGCACCTGCAACCATCTGCTACAGGCACATCATCATTTCATGTCATGCGCCCTGACTTCCAAATCGAGATAACGCTGAAAGAATGTATAGGTCTGGTCATAAAATATCAAGTCGGAGAACATTTTGAACTGGGCCATTGCTCCCATGATCGTTGAGATAATGAGCGTAGCCAGTTCATCCGAATCAACTTCGTCTCGTACCTCCATTCTCTTTTTCCCTTCCTCCACGATTCTTATGATCCATTGACGCCAGCTCCTGATTCGGTCTGCAAGGTCTTCTTTCAGCCCTTCGTTCATGTCATCCATCTCAACCGACATATTGAGTATTAAGCATCCCCCTTGAAAGATTCTGTCTTCGGCATAGCTCCTGTGGCCACGTATCATCGCAAGAAGTTTATCGCAGGCATGTGTTTCACCTGCAACAAACGGCCCCACTTTATCCTGAATCATCTTTCCTGCTTTCTCCAGGACCGCGTAGCAGAGCCCCTCCTTGGAATCAAAGTGACTATAAATCGCCCCCTTAGTCATCCCCACATTGCGGGCTATCTCATCAACTGACGTCGCATGAAAGCCCTTGAGGCTGAAGACCTGAGTAGCTTCAGCGATAATCAGAGTTCTGCTTTGTTCGCCCTTCCTACTGATGATGTCCTCCAATAAATACTAAACGTTCAGTACGTTATGCTATTATACACCTCGCTGTCAAGCAAAATCTAATAGGCGCACACATTCTCTAACCTGGCGCAGATCGAAAAACAGCGAAGTTTTGAACGATAAATGAGCAGAATAAGTGGGGTCTACAAGTGGTAGGGCGCACAGGACTCGAACCTGTAACCCACTGATTAAGAGTCAGTTGCTCTGCCAAATTGAGCTAGCGCCCCATATGTATCTACCGTGCGTAATTCTAACATGTCTATGACCTCTGTGGCAAGTAGCGCCATTCTGCGCGTGGGTACGTGTACACACCCTGCAGATGGCGGTATAAACTCCATTCACAGCTCTATTGGCTCTTTTCTATTGGTAGATACGTAAACAAAAGTATAAAAAAAGCACAAAAAAACTTGACATCACTATGCAATATAGTGTATAAGTGTGTAACTTTGTCTTAATCATGGTCGAAGGCTCTTCGCGGGGAAACTGACAAAGGGTGAAGGAGAGGAGGCTGGAGGGGAGCCTTGATAACGTGGGGAGTCCAAGCTACACTTTTCCCACTGAAAGGAGGTGAATCAATACAACAAATTTCTAGTGAATATTCGAGGTCTCTGTGACCTACGAACTAAACCCGGTTTTTGCTAAGTAAAGCGAGTTGTCTTATCTTGAGCGAAAAAAATCGAGGAGGCAAAATAAGCATGGAAGCTCTTCAGAAGAAATTAGCAGAGCAATTCATGGGGATTATATTTTTCATCATGGGCCAGGTCGGCTGCTTGATGATTATTTTGGGGACATTCCAGCCAATGTTTCACTTGTACATATGGCCTGGTACCGCAGCGCTGCTTTGCACTATCGTATGGAGTTTGTGGCGCGGTAGAAGCAAAGGCGTAAGCTGGATACTGGTTCTCATACCATTGGGAGTATCCTTGTGGATAGTCCTTTCCGGATTACTCGGTTTAGTACATCCTCCGGCCGTAGAGGTACTGCAAACAGAGATTGGAGCAATTGCCGGAGCTATAGCGACTTCTGGCGATCCAGCGGGTGCTGGGGCTGCTGCAGGTGTTGTCGGTCCTGCACTGGCTGAGTTAGTCCAGCATGGCATAGTACCACTGGCTGGTATCTTGATTGCAGGAACAGGCGCTGCTATCCTGCTCATAGCCTCGCTCATGGGGATTATGGCTGTACGTGAGATGGAGTAGAGTAGAGCATCACTGATTTTATCTTATAATATTTGTCTACAACGATCATTAAGGCCTTCCAGCAGTGTTGCTGGAAGGCCTTATCTTGTGGCTCTCAATTCAGTTGACACAGCACTGTGAGAGTTGTATCAGAAAAGGTCTTCGACCTCCTCCTCAGCCCTTCTCTTGAGTTCTGCCGCGTCCCGAAAACCGAATTCCCGGTACGACTCGGATGAGCCGTACTCTCTGGTCCTGATCACGACTGGCATCGGCAGTGCATGACCGAATATAAGTGCCTGCTGCTTGGCCTCCAGTTTGGAGAGCACCGTCTTGAGCTCCCTCTTCCCCGATGCCCCCATGAGCACACTATCAATGTCCTTCTCGTTGTCCAGGAGATAGGTCGCTTTTGTCCCGAGCTGAGACAGCACCTCGTCGTCGATGCCGCTGGGGCGCTGGTCGATCACCAGCAGAGTGACGTTGAACTTACGCATCTCGCGGGCAATAGTACCAAATATGGTTTGCTCAGCTACTGCGGGATTGAGAAACTTGTGTGCTTCCTCAATGGTTATTACTAAGGGATGCGGTTTACCTGTGTCCTCTCCCATCGCATTCTCAGTGCGCTCGCGGTACTTATCGTAGATACGGCGTGTAAGAATGTTTGCCACCAGCACATAGGCAGTGACATCAGTATATCTGCCGAATTCAAGCACTACATTCATCCCTCGATCCAGATATTCCAGTATTCTCTTTACCGAGTCATCCCGTGCATGGGGTACCAGAAACGGCAGTCTCCTCAACCTTTCCAGTCCCCGACGCAGATTACCGTAACTGCTTTCATGGACTTCCAACCTCTTGAGCAATTCCCTGGTCTCCTCGCCACCACTCAGGCTTAAAAATCCCTCCAGCCACCCTTTGTAGCCGAACTCTCGAGCAAACTGATACACCGCCTCCAGCGCCGGACGAGTCAGGTTCAGCGTGTCCTGAAGCAGCTCGATGTCTTCGGGCTCTATCTCATCGTAGCCGATCTCCACCGTGTAGTCAGTACTCACGCCACGACGGCGAGCACTCTCGGCGTCCAGCGCGAACACAGCTACCTGCGAGGGGAACAACTGTTTGAGGCCTTTCACCTTCCGTGTCTTCTCACTCGTGCCTTCCCAACCATATTCACTGTGCATGTCGAAGATGAGGTTAGCTGCCGCTTTGTTCTGCACCATACCGATAAGAAGGAGCCGGGTGAAGAATGTCTTTCCCGTGCCGCTCTTGCCAAAGACTCCATTTGAGCGCTTAACGAACTCTTCTATGTTGAGACAAACCTTGGTCTCCATATCCAAAGGCGTACCCACATAAAAATGTCTGTCATCTTCTCGACCAAATACCAGCTCCACATCCTGCTCGGACGCCTCTCTCACAACGGAGAAATGGGAAGGCACCGTTTTGACCGGCTGTGGCCCCTCGATGAGGCTCATTGCATCGCCACTAATAGTAAGCATAGGGGTCACCTGGAGTTTCCCGTATGTGCTGGTGCCAGCGATAACCTCTGCGATAAACGAATCTGACATATCAGGTGGAGTTACCGAGAGTTGTTGGTCAATAGCTCCCAGTTCTACATCGGTGATCATCCCGAAGAAGCGGCTCTTCTGCCCCTCAATGACCACATACCGCCCCACCGCCGTTTCTTCAATCGATGTGCCGCTATCCAGTTTGACATCCATCCCTGCGGTCAGCGAGCCGCCGACTACTATACCCAAGCGTTCTCCCTGCGATCTGGCACTGTTCACTGCTTGATCCTCCTCAGGATAGCATTAAGCCGATTAAGCTCGCCGCTGAGCAAGACCGCTATCTCTTTTCCTGATCTCACAAGAAATAGAGAGCGGTCATCATGAGCATTGCTTGCCAGACGCAAACAGGCAGCTAGCACTTCATCTCCCAGTTCCGTGCGCGTATTCAATAATGTGGGCAAGAAATCAAGGGTTTGGGTAAAGCGGCGCACTTCGTCACTACTGCAGAGATAGACAAAGCTATGGACACGCGGCGGGCGCGGCGGGAGATAGCGATAGATGGTTCCACCGGTACCATGTCCAATGATGAGGGTATCGAATGTGGTACGCAGTAGCCTTGACAATTGAGGGTGCTGCCGATAGATATCCTCCTCGTTGGTTTCCTCCCGGCCTCGCGCAAGGGGCCGACGTCCCTGGTCTATACTCTGCGTCACGGCATTACACACCACACCGTATATCTCCACCTCTCCATCGCCAGCCCTCACCAGGCTGCCTAATGATGGTGGATTGTGCAGCTCATAACACTCGGCTACAAACTCGTTTGTACAGGACTCAACGACCTCGCCGATTTTGGGCAACAAAGCTAGTCTCCTTCTATTATTGTTGGGTCATTCAATTGAACGCCCCAACTCTCCAATTACTGCTGTCTTCGTTCGATGCCAGCCAGCAGGACTCCCGCTGAAATCAGAAGCCGGCGATCAATTGCTGGTTCGGCTTCCGGTATTGCCATAGTGTACTTGAGCACGAATGGATTGAAATGTTGCTTTATTTCCGCGATTGTCCTGCCATCCGCTGAGGTGACAACATAGGTTTGCGGAACCAGGTTAATAAATCTGCTCAGGAAAGCTCCTGCCATGCTGCTTTCACTCAGTTTCCCGACTTCCAGGCCTTCGCTGGAAAGAAAGGTCCATTCATCCTTGAAAATGGATTTGAGTCCCTTTCGTCTTATGGCTCCAATTGCTTCCCC
>JAXHUK010000118.1:0-5743 GCA_034189725.1 Chloroflexota bacterium
TAAAAAACAAACTGTAGCCATTGTGGGAGCTACTGGACTCGTAGGGCAGGAGTTCATAAAGGTCCTGGAACAAAGGGGTTTCCCGATGTCATCAATTCGCCTGCTTGCCTCTGATAGGTCAGCCGGGAAGAAGATGTTTGTGAACTCTCAGGAGATTGAGGTGGAGGAATTGACATCTCACTCATTTGATTCGATAAATATTGCCCTGTTTTCTGCGGGGGGTGAGATAAGCGAACATTATGCCCCGATAGCTGCGAACAAGGGAGCGGTAGTCGTTGATAACAGCTCGGCGTTCAGAATGGACCCTAATGTACCCCTTGTAGTTCCCGAGGTCAATCCCGATGACATAGAGCAGCATCAGGGGATAATTGCTAATCCCAACTGTTCTACAATTCAGATGGTAGTGGCGCTCAATCCGTTGCACAGGATCAATCCCATCAAGCGGATTATTGTGGATACCTATCAGGCTGTATCGGGCACAGGTGCGGCTGCTGTAGATGAGTTGAGCAACCAGATCAGATTGGTCATCGAGGGGAAGAGTACAGTACCCCATGTATATCCACATCAGATAGCGTTTAATGTTCTGCCTGAGATCGACGTATTCTTCGATGATGGCTATACCAAGGAAGAGTGGAAAATGATCCGTGAGACGCGGAAGATCCTTCATGATGAAAGTATTGCTGTATCAGCAACCTGTGTGCGCGTACCTGTTTTCTCCGGGCACAGTGAAGCGATCCACGTCGAGTTTAGCAACCCCATAAGCCCTGAGGAAGCAAGAAATGTGTTAATCTCTGCTCCAGGTATCAGGGTTTTGGATGATACGTCTATTAGTCTCTATCCACATCCTTGGGCTGCTGCTGGCACTGACAAGGTGTTCGTTGGTCGTATTCGCCGCGATACTTCACATCCCAATGGATTGGTGATGTGGGTTGTGGCTGATAATCTACGCAAGGGGGCAGCCCTCAACGCAGTTCAGATAGCTGAACATCTGGTTGCTAAAGGATAACTACGAACATTTGCAGGGAGATTGTTACGTGCTAAAGCCAGGTCGTTTGCTCACCGCCATGGTAACCCCTTTCAATGAGAGGGGGGAAGTTGACTATGAACGGGCGAAGAAGCTGGCTCTCGCTCTCCTTGATTCCGGAAGCGATGGTGTGGTAATCGTGGGCACAACAGGAGAATCTCCGACCCTTGTTCGTGCGGAGGAGATTCGATTATTCGCCGAGGTGAAATCAGCGGTAGGTGACCGTGGGGTAGTCGTAGCAGGCACAGGGAGCAATAGCACGAACGAAGCCATAGAAGCGACCCGGGAGGCAGAGCGCACCGGAGTCGATGCTTGTTTACTCGTCGTGCCGTATTACAACAAGCCCACTCAGCAGGGCTTGATAGAGCATTTTCGAGCTATTGCGGCGAGTACAAACCTGCCGTGCATTCTGTATAATGTGCCCGGTCGTACCGCTACAAACCTCTCTCCACAAACGGTCATTGAACTGAGCCATGTGGATAACATCATTGGATTGAAGGAAGCAAGCGCAGACCTGGGGCAAGCAGCCAGGATAATCGCCGGGGTTGATGAAACATTTCTGCTCTTCAGTGGAAATGACAGCGATACTTTGCCTCTGATGTCCATAGGTGCATATGGGGTCATCAGTGTTATTTCTCACCTGGTAGGGAACCAGGTCAAGGAGATGATATCTAAAATCGTCAGAGGGGAACTGGCAGGAGCCGCTGCTATACACCGTGACTTATTACCATTGGTCGATGCAATGTTTATAGTCGCTAATCCCATCCCGATTAAATATGCTCTGAACCACATTGGATTTTCTGTGGGTAACCCTCGTTTACCCCTCATGCCACCTGATGAGAAGACAGCAGCAGCTATAGATGCTGTGCTCAAGAACTACCATATCGATCTGCCGCTCGGTTGAGGCGGTTACGGTTGTATATTACGTTGCTCGCCTGAGCACTCCTTGTAATGACCAGGGACTGGTCCTTGTAACATCGACGTAGACGATTTGCCCCAGGAGATCGGTAGCATCATCAAAGAATACCAGTTTTCCTGATCGCGTACGTCCCCACCACCGCCCTTTTTTATTACCTTCCACCAGTAGTTCCAGTGTCTGCCCTAAGAGTTGTGTATTGTTATCGGAGGCGATTGACCGTTGCAATTCCTCGACGTGTTGCAGACGCCTCTTTTTTTCAGAGGGAACTATGTTGTCCCGATACGTTATTGCTGCCAGTGTGCCGGGTCGCGGGGAGTATGCGGCGACGTGGACTGTATCGAATCTGATGTCAGAAAGGAGAGATAGTGTTCTTTGAAACTGCTCCTCTGTTTCTCCGGGGAAGCCTACGATGACATCGGTTGAGATTGCGACGCCAGGCACAATGCTACGTATCTGGTCAACAAGCTCGCAATAGTAACGCACATTGTATCCTCTACCCATTGCCTGTAGAATAGCATCATCTCCTGACTGAACAGGTAGGCTGATGGACTCACAGACCTTGTCCAGAGAGGCTACAGCATGGATGAGTTTCAAACTCATGTCTTTAGGGTGAGAGGTAAGAAAGCGGATCCGAATGAGTCCCTGAACTGAGTTCAGCTTATTCAGCAGGTCTGCCAGGTCTGGTCTATCGGGGAGATCATGCCCGTAGGAATCAACGTTTTGTCCGAGCAAGGTAACCTCTCTCACCCCGAGTTCGGCGAGGTTTTTCGCTTGAGAAAGCACCTCGTTCATCGTACGGCTTCTCTCTCTTCCCCGACGGTAGGGGACAATGCAGTAGGAACAAAAGTTATCACAACCTTCGATGATTGTGATGAAGGCGCTTGGTGACGGTGGGGGGGTAGCTGGACTCTCGCTGGCGCTAGCGACCCGCTCTTTAACGAGCTCCAGTATCTCGGTACATTCTCCAGGTTTAGCGAACAGGTCGACGTGTGGAAAGCGGTGTCCTATATCAGTTATATCATCTTCAACCATACAGCCAGCCAGAACTACTAATGTGTCTGGCTTGACCCTTTTGAGTTGTTGCAACGAATTCAGTTTGGCAAGGACGCGGTTTTCCGCACTTTGCCGTACGACACAGCTATTCAACACAATGAGGTCAGCATCGGTACTATCCTGAGTAGCGCGGTAGCCCAGTTTCTCCAGATCAACCGCAAGCTGCTCGGAATACCCCTTGTTCATCTGACAGCCAATAGTCCAGATATAGTAACGAGACATATGATACTTTTTGATGCTTCTGTAGTAGAGAACGCAGGTTTTACACTGCTGGTTCTAGGCACTCAGTGAGATTTACTGCAAATTGAAATGGCTCAAAGGTGCGTGCAGATAATTGATCACTTGAAAAACGAAAAGCCCCTTCTGGGGCAAAAGATTTGGTGAAACTTGATGGCGGAGGGAATGGGATTCGAACCCATGAGAGAGGTTTCCCCCTCTAACCGCTTAGCAGGCGGCCGCACTAAACCACTATGCGATCCCTCCCGAATCCTTATTATATTTATTATACCCAGAGGTATTATGCTTTTCAAATCCAGAATTGATTCAGTACTAATGAATCTACACGGGTACAATGCTGTATTTGGGTTCTCTTCTTGCGGTTGAGATCGAATATTGCAAGCTGATTACAACACGTTATCCAGGTCGGAAACCTGACACGACTACACGTTCCTCTCTCATTCGACGAGAGGTACATAGCCCTTCGCATAATCAAACTACCAATATGCGGTATCTCGAATAGAGAAGGCACATCTGACACAGCAAAGACCGCCATCCGCTACGATGGTCCAATAGCTGAGATGCTGAAGAGAAGAGGGGCTTCACTCATGAGGAAGCCCCTGAGCTTCTTGTAATATACGTGTTGCTGGTGTGACTAGTCTGAGGATGGCAGAGCTTTGGCTTCTTGTAGAGTCATTGGCTGACCGCAGCACTCAAGTGAACCATCACCTGCTTTAGTGATTAGTACCTCGCTGTTACAAACACTACAATTAAATCTCTTACCTACTGGATTCGGCATTTTTCTTTTGCCCCCTTTGGTTTCTATCTTTGGAAACGCGAAATTTTTACTGAACCGTACTTTGATTGACTATTTCTTTTCCATAGGCTGACCGCAGCAACCAACTGCTCCGTTACCGGCTCGGGTGACAATCAACTCCGTGCCGCACTTCGTACACATGTACCTCTTCCCCATCTCGTTGGCCATATCCGTGCCCCCTTTCAAATTGTGACTGTCAGCGTTATTATAACTACACCGTTCAACCTTGTCAACGATGGGTAAATGTCCAATTATACCATTATTATCAAAAATACTATGAAGTACAAACATAGTTTCGCTTGATTCCAACTTCCAGTACCGTTATTATGTACTTTTAGTGTTGCTAGGTTATAGTGGATTGCTCGCAGTTCGCATACGCTATGCGAGCTCAGTTTGTTACGTGACCCGGGCAAATGTAGTATTAGGGAGGCAGTCAGTAAATGAATGGTAATAACTTTGATCAATTCAAGGGTTCATCGGATTATGTGACCTCTGAACCATTGAGAAATGCAGTAAACGTATCTATTGCCCTGGGGAGGCCGTTGCTAATCAGAGGTGAGCCGGGGACAGGTAAGACCAGGCTTGCTCATAGTATAGCCCAGGCATTGGGAAAGAGGCTTATCACGTGGAATATCAAATCGACCACGAAAGCTCAAGAGGGATTGTATGTCTATGACACCGTACAACGGCTTAATGATAGCCGATTTGGTGATAAAGACGTCTCGGATATTAAGCAATACATCAAACTTGGCAAATTGGGGCAGGCGTTCACCGATACTGATCAGGTTGTGCTTCTCATTGATGAGGTGGACAAGGCTGATATAGAATTTCCCAATGACTTGCTTAATGAATTAGATGAAATGCGCTTTTATATTCCGGAGACAAACGAAGTTATCGACGCCATCCATCGACCGATTACGATAATCACAAGTAATGCTGAGAAGGAGCTCCCCGATGCCTTCCTGCGGCGCTGTATATTCCATTTCATAGAATTCCCCGATCCGAGATTGATGAAAGAAATCATTCTGGTGCACTTCCCCGATATCCAAAAAAAACTGCTTGAAGAAGCCTTAAACACGTTTTACTCGCTGAGGGAGATCGACGAGTTTCGAAAAAAACCCTCTACCAGCGAGCTTATCGACTGGATTCAAGCTCTGATCGTTGGTGACATAGCGCACGATGATGTCTTCAAACAAGTTCCTTTTCTTGGTGCTTTACTCAAGAAAGAAACCGATTTGGATCGTTTTATCAATACCTACATGGTGAGAGTTGGAGATACATACTTCATGCGTCGGCGTTAGATATGTTTACTGATTTTTTTTATGTGCTTAAGCGAAGAAACGTGCCGGTTTCGATAACCGAGTGGATGACTCTTATGGAGACTCTGGCTAGAGGTTACATAACGAATTTAGAGGAGTTTTATTACCTGGCGAGGGCAATACTTGTAAAGAGCGAGGCTCACTTTGACCACTATGATGTTGCCTTTCAGGAGTATTTCAAGGGCATAGAAGCTCAGACAGATATCTCTGAGGAAATACTGGAATGGCTCAAGGACCCCTTGCATCAAATGACACTCACCGATGAGGAGCGAGCTTCATTGGACAGCATGGGCTTCACCGAGCTACTTGAGGAATTGGAAAAAAGGCTCCGCGAGCAAACGGAGCAGCATGATGGCGGTGGCTACTGGATTGGACGGGGAGGGACTTCTCCGTTT
>JAXHUK010000119.1:0-25100 GCA_034189725.1 Chloroflexota bacterium
AGCGATCCCTGCAATTGACGCCAGCGGAAGGTGACAGCGACGTCGTACGCCAAGCAGGTTCTCTCCCAGATAATCTGACCATGCAAAAGATATACATCTACCTCGATCAACAGCCCAGTGATTCACACGTGCAGGATCTACAGAATTTAGGTATAACTCTACATCAAGATTCCTGGATACCGCCTGTAGGCAACCATCACGCAGGATTTCTCCAGGCAGACATGCCCCTGGATAAACTCAATGCATTAGCAAGTAAAGGCTATGTGACAAGGCTGGATACAGCAGAGCGGCAGTATCAACCACTGAACGACCTGGCAGCGATCGCGACCAATGCCGATGATGCCTGGGGCATGGGATATGACGGAAGCGGTGTGACCATAGCAGTTTTGGATTCTGGCCTGGATGTCAACCACCCCGACATACCGACACCGGTTGGAAGCTGGGATTATGCCGAAGACGACGCTACCATCGGCAATACCGTAACCGGTCATGGCACTCACGTAGCCGGGATCTCACTGGGAAGAGGCACCCAGTCCGCGGGCGCAGCCGCGGAGTACACCGGAGTCGCTCCCAATGCAGACCTTGTCTTCCTCAAAATAGGTCGAGATTCCACCGGGGGGGCACCCGACTATGTGATTATCAACGCCCTGAACGGCGCAGTGGATACCTATACTGCAGACATCATCAACATAAGCTACGGCGGTTGGACCGACCACCACGATGGCTCATCAGCACTGGAACAGGCGGTCGATTACGCCTTCAGCCAGGGCGCGGCGGTCTTCTGCTCCGCGGGAAACGAGGCTAACGACGACTGGCATTATTCGGATACCGTTGCTGCTGGAGTGACCACTGGCTACATCAGGGTCGATGTCAGCGGAGCCGGTGTCAACAATACTGCCCTCGCCTTCAACTCCGTGTGGTTCGACGGGTTAGGCACGAACAACGACCTCGATCTCACATTCTATGACTCCACATATACCCCGATGACCGATGTTACAACGTACGCCCAGATAGAAAGTCCCAGAGGCACCGAGCAGGTATACTCCAACTACAACTACTATCTTCCACCTGGAAATTCGTTTTACTACCTCAGGGTGACGAATAACTCGGCGACTGACCAGCTTTTCCACCTGTATTACGACGACTACTATAATGGAGCATACGCTGGCTCGGTAACCTTTCAAGACCCTGACCCCTTCTACACGGTAGGTGCCCCTGCTACCGCTGACAATGCTATCGCCGTTGGCTCGTACACCACCAGAAACCAGTGGACAGATTATCAGGGAATCACCTGGCCATCCGGTGAAACCGTCGATGCTATATCCAGTTTCAGCAGTCTCGGCCCCAGGATCGACGAAGCGCCAAAGCCATCGGTGGTCGCTCCGGGCAGTGCCATCATCTCGGCAAGAGATCAGGATGTCTATACCTGGCCTGGCGCCTGGGATCCGATCATCATCGATAACGATGGCCTCAACCTCAATGGGTCGGGGCCCGCGGATTACTTCGTGGGAGAGGGAACCAGCATGGCCTCACCCCACGCCGCTGGTGTCGCCGCCCTGGTGCTTGACGCACACCCCTGGATGCAAGGGGATCCCGCAACCCTCAGAGATGCCCTGGAACAGACAGCAACTAATGGTGGTACACACGACTCTGTCAGCGGATATGGCCTCGTTGATGCATTTTCCACCATACTGCAATTCAATCTTCCCCCGATTGCCGACGCCGGCCCCGACCAAACGGTTTTCACATTGGCCCCTGAGGCTACAATGAGACAGGTCACCCTCGATGGCTCAGCTTCCTCCGATGCCGATGAAGATTCGCTCACCTATAGCTGGACATGGGAAGGTGGAACAGCCAGCGGAACAACACCATCAGCCCCATTTCCCATAGGCACTACCACTGTTACCCTGATCGTCAACGATGGAAAAACCGATTCAGAGCCAGGCACTGTAGATATTACCGTGAAGGCGGGCACACTACCATCAGCAACCGTTCCCACTCTCTCACAATGGGGCATAATCGGGATGATAACAGCCTTGACAGGCTGCGTTGTTTGGACACTGAGGAGAAGAGTCAGTGCAGCGACATAACCCACCGCTGAAACACTGTAGACCAGGTCAGACCAGGTCATGCCAGATATAACCTGGCGAGGGATAGTTCATCCGGCGAATTCCTCAACCTCTCCGGGGACAGGAAACGGCACATAGTTTCCATACATCTGTCTCCCTCTGCCGAAAATAGAGGCCGTCACAATCCACCGGAGGCATAGTTGACACGTGTGCTATAATATCAACTGGTAAAACATTATACCAGTACACCATCATTGGGCTGGTGTACTGGTATATCAACGTGAGGTGGTCAGATGGCAAGAATAATCGCTATCGCTAACCAGAAGGGTGGTGTGGGAAAAACTACCACCACCATCTCCCTTGGCGCCGCGCTCAGCGAGCTCGGGGCTCGTGTCCTGCTGGTAGACATGGACTCACAGGGGACCCTTTCCGTAGCGCTGGGCGTGGACGGTTTCCAGCGAACCGTATATGACGTCCTCCGTGACACAGAACTGGAAATAGAGGATGTCATTATCCCCACAGACGCCAACTGCGACCTGGTCCCCAGCAATATCCATCTCGCTGGTGCCGAGGTAGAGCTGCTCAATGAGCCCGGCAGGGAGTTCATCCTCAAAAGCAAGCTGTCCCCGGTCGAGAAGCGCTATGACTACATCCTTCTCGACTGCCCGCCATCCCTGGGTGTATTGACCCTCAACGCATTCACCGCTGCCAACGAGATACTGATTCCTGTTCAGTCGCACTATCTCGCTTTTCGCGGTATGCTCCTATTGCTCAATACTATCACCAAGGTCAAGGACCGTCTGAACCCCAGCCTGGAGATCACGGGCATTCTACCCACATTCTATGATAGACGTACTCGTCACTCCCAGGAGGTGGGAGAGCAGCTACGAGAGCACTACGGGGAGAAGGTGATCGACATTCCTATTCCCGCCACCATTAAGTTCGCCGATACCACTACCGCGGGCGAATCCATCCTCACCTTCAGCAGTTCCTCACCCGCTGCCGCCGCCTATCGCAAGCTAGCAAGAGAGGTACATAATGGCAAAACGAATAAGCGTCGGTAAACGCCTTTCCGACGATATGACAGCGAAAAAAGGGATAGATGCCCTCTTTAGCACTACACCAGTACACCAGCCTACTGTTACACCAGAAGAAACCAAACGCTTTGAAAAGGGCACGTTCTACTTCAACCCCGAAGACCTGGCCCAATTGGAACGAGTATGGCTCCAGCTCATGGGAAAGGGAATCAAGTGTAATAAATCGGAGATCGTAAGTATCCTGGTGAGCGCAGGGTTGACGGAGTACGAGAGCGATCCCTCAACCAGTGTCCTTACCCGGAGATTGAGCGGACAGCGCCGGCGCAGTTGAACAGCAGCAGTTTCCAGTATTCGACTTCAGGAGCAATCGAATACTGTCATAGAAGCGCAGCGCTTAGCTTATAACAAGTACAGCGTTCACTACTTCGAGCCCCCGAATTTATTCGGGGGCTCATCACGTCGGTCATTGACTATAACAGCAGGTCTTACCAGAAGACCGTAAATCGAGGCCACGGCCATTCAACCAGCAAACCATCAAACGATCAACCATCCCGGTGCCCTCTGCGGCTAACCACTGATTCCAGGCAATAGCCCGGCTATCGGGCAGGCAGTGCACCAACGTTGACGGCAATAAGTCTTATCCAAATGGAGCAAACCCTGCTGACGCCGTGCCGAATTCACCAGGCCGGGATCACAGGTGCCCGACAGCAGACTCGCCGCCTCACGCGTGATCTCATTCTCCCCCGCCCTGGGATACCCTCTGTAGAGCGCCTCCACGTGTTCCGCCAGTCCTCTCTCCAGATTGGCCTCAGCCCAGGCGAAGACGAAGGGCAAAACAATGTTGACCACGATCTCCCGCGCTCTCCCCCGCCCAATGTAAGTGCTTTTACTATTGGAACGCTCCTCCTGATGGGCAACCATAAATCCGGTCTCACTCCGTCCTACCCCAGGTTCATCTTCTTGTATCAGGCTGATAATCCCCTCCACCAGCCCGCATTCGATAAATCGAGCCAGCAGATGGGCAGCACCAATAAGACGACGGGCGGGATGGTTCTCAGGGCGTACTCGGAACAGGTGCCACCACGAAGCGTTCATTTCCACCCCATATCCCATACGGTGCCACAGTCGTTCCAGGTCATCGCTGCCCTCCCGGGGCAACAACCCTGCCGTACCCAGGAACAGCGCCTTGAGGAGTATGACCTGTTCCTGACGGGATTTCCCACGGCAGTAGGCCTCTACAGCAGACAGAGGCAAACGCTGCGCTAATTCCTCGAACGCTTCCTTATTCTTGGTATAACCCAAGGCCCTCAGTATGCCCTGATACAGCACCTGCGAAGGAGGCTCATAATCCATCATTCGCGCAAAAGAGGCTGCCTTTAGCTGAAAACGCTCCTCACCCAACGCATCCAACAGCCCGCCGATATCACGTTCACTGAGCGTCTGCCCGGTACCATAGCAGGATTCAGCTCGTACCATCGGTAGAGAGAGCCACATTCCGATCTCATCCAGCGAGACCTTGAGACAATCACGAATATTCAATGTGGGAACCTCTTTGCCATTCTGCAGTACTACCGGCTCATATCCATCCCAAACGACGTGCAGAACAACATCGTTGTAGTGGACGTCACGATGATGCCCATGAGTTTTCCAGTCCCTGGCCCTCAAGTGAAGCTCAATATCACCATTCAACGGCTCTCCACCGGAAAACGAAATGACTGCTCCCGTGAAATCGGGGCCTCTGTCCCTGTTTCGCCTCCCCGCATAGAGCACACGTACATCATCAGCAGAATTCGCAACCAGGTTTTCGCCCATCAGTAACTGCCGCTCCCATATCTGGACGAGGGTCAGTTCATTCAGTTTAATCATTTCACATATTGCGCTTACCTTAATGATAAAAAAAGCGCACCGCGCTCAGAACACCAAGAACAGGCCCTGCGCCATCCTCGCCACACCCCTGACCCCATGGTGCCAGGCCATGGAAACAGTCCCTGCATATGACCACACCTGGTCATGCAGTGTTACCGGGACCACGTTGACCGCCTACTCCTCCGATGAAAAAGGTGGCTTGGGTGCTCTCTTCGGCCGGTATCTGAAATTGGAGCGTTCAGCTACAATATTGAGCAGGGTACTCGAGGTACCGCGAGGCCGATAATACCCATTCTCCCAATCACTGATCGTCTGCTGCCGTGTACCCAGATCATCCGCCATTTCCTGCTGGGTTTTTTTCAGATGCGACCTCAGGGACTTAATGCGCTCGCTGTCCCACTGTATTGTTTTTTTCTTCCTCGGCGTCATATCTGCATATCCTATATAGTGTACCTGGCAATAATTATGATACACCTTTCAGGATATGCTGTCAATATGATGGTATCCTTTTTCAGGTAAACCAGTTTTGCTTGCTTACTTTCTACCGTGTAACAGAGATAATACGTACTACATGTTATCGTGTACCCTGGGCAGTAGACCTGTACACTGTAACGTATATCATACCTCTGCTCATTTGCCTTAAAAAAGGGGCATTCCCGTATAGTCCGCCATGTAAAACTGGCGGACTATACGGTTGTCGGGTGTCCGTGTGCTCGAATTTCCAAAATTTTGTGAGGACTGCGGACTGTCCGCACAAAATAGTCCGCTATTCCCAACGCCGCTCACGCCTGCTCACCACCAAGTCTGCGGGGAAAATCGCTTGTAACCACGGACTATTGACAGTTCCCCTCAATTGTGATATAATTTTGCAAAAGGACTGAGTAGTACAGTCCCTGTAAAGTGAGTCCGTAGGAACAAGATGATGTCTACCAGAAATCGCCGGCTTGAACAACGGGAACTTATCCCTCCCTATGGCCCGACAAGTGGCACTATACAAGCCCTGCAGTTGCTAGGGAGGACAACGCCGCCACGAATCGATAGCCATTTTTTGCGCGTCAACAATATCGCCCCGGCAAATGAGTATAAGGTTGTCGGTGCGCTGCGGTTTTTGGGGCTCATTGACGACGACGATAAACCCACAGAGAGTTGTCGCCTGCTCAAAACCAGGGGGGCGACGTATACGCTCGCGCTTCAAGACATCGTGATTAACGCCTACGCAGGTATACTCCACAATTCCAATTACAAAGAGATAACCAAAGAGAACATCTACAACTATTTCGTTACCCAGCATGGAATGGGAGCCGAGATGGCGACCAAAGCCACCAGATTCCTGATAAAGCTTTGCCAGCTCGCCAAGCTCGACGTCACCGCCGATACACCACAGCCACCTGCTCCCAGTAAGAAGAAACATCGTTCACGGCAAACCATCCCTGCCCAGCAACAACCTGAGGCAGTGCTTCGAGACGGCAGTCTTGTAGACCTTTCTGCATTTCCGCTGGTACTGGCCCTTACCCGTGAAACAGCGAGCATGGATGTCAATGAGTTAACCGACCTCATACGTAAAACAAGGACCGCCCTCGAGCAGTCCCTTGTTGGCACACATTGATTGTGTTCCATTCCCCATGTATGCTACAATGTCCCACAACGTGGACAACTACCAGAACTCGAAAGTCCTCGATAACTAGCGGGCATGTCTCAATTCCACCTGGTCATGCATCAGTAGCACACTTCTGGAAATCGGTAGTCGTGGTTTACTAGTTCGAGTTGTAGGACCGAGATGTCGGAGTTGAAATACTGGGTAGGCTTCAATCAAATACCGGGTATCGGCCGCGCCAGATTCTCCCAGCTCGAGGATTACTTCGGCAACCTGGAGAACGCCTGGTCTGCAGGGGCCGAGGAACTCAAGGCAGCAGGGATCGACCACAGAACGAGAAACTCCATCGTTACCCTGCGCCCCACGATAAACCTTGATGACGCGATGGAGCAACTGGAGCGACACGGCGTTACAGTACTAACCTGGAATGATCCTGCCTTCCCCGCCAGGTTAAAGGAGATCTATGATGTCCCTCCCCTGCTCTACGTCAGGGGAACTCTCACCGCAGATGATGAGTGGGCGATAGCGGTGGTGGGCACCCGACGAGCGACCGTATACGGGCGTGAGGTAACCGGGCGTCTGGTAGCTGATATGGTACACAACCGAATCACCATCGTCAGTGGACTTGCTCGGGGAATCGACTCTATCGTACACCGTACTGCTCTCGAGTGCGGAGGTCGCACAATCGCCATCCTTGCCTGTGGTCTTGATCTGGTCTACCCGGCGGAAAATGTTAAACTGGCACAAGCGATCATAGAGCAAGGCGCTTTAATCAGTGAGTATCCATTGGGAACCAGACCCAAGGCAGAGAATTTTCCTCGCCGCAACCGCATCATGTCCGGTCTGAGCCTCGGGGTAGTGGTCACCGAGGCTGGCGAAGGCAGTGGAGCCCTCATTACTGCAAACCTCGCGCTGGAGCAGAACAGGGAGGTTTTCGCTGTCCCCGGCAGCATCCTGTCCCCGGCAAGCTACGGCACTAATCGACTGATTCAGGATGGGGCCAAGCTGGTCAGTACTGCCCAGGACATCCTCGAAGAGCTTAATCTATCCATGATACCACGACAACTGGAGATACCCAATCTCGTCCCCGCGGATGACACGGAGTCATTGCTCCTGGGATATCTCTGCCATGAGCCACTACATATCGACGAAGTCTGTCGCCGCGCGCACCTCCCCATCGCCACCGTATCCAGCACCCTGGCAATGCTGGAACTGAAGGGGAGAGTACGGCACTCCGGTGGTATGCACTACTCACTGATTCACAGGTAGTACGAACCTACAGGCTGCAAGAGCAATCATTCATGGCTAGGCTCACCGATCACTGTAAAAACATGTCTTCCCAGCGTGCAACAGATGCCGGGTGCTGACTACCTGCGCTACTCCCAAGCACTTATACGGGGCACGCGACCACAACGTGGGCACTCCAGGTAACCCACCCCCTGCTGGTTTTCATCTGAGAATGTGGTCTTTATCGGCATCTGGCAGTAGTGACAGTAGGGAGTATACGTATTCTCGGTATCATCCTCGCGCTCATCTGGTGTACCTGGCTCCGCTTTGGCAAAATCAACCACGAGTTCCCTGCTGCAATTCAGGCATTTCACCTTTTCCAATCTCCGCGGCACAGGGTTTGGTACCTGGATGGGGAACCTCACATCACACTGGGAACAACTAACCTGCCACACAATCGGAGTGCGCTTGGTCACAGCAGCCGTTGCGTACACCCCGAGAGCGGCCAGGCCGGCCAGTGTAACATTGCTCAGGAACTTCCCCCAATCCCCACAGTCACCCGTGCTGTCCTCGTAATCGCGCTTGCGCCGGTCGAGCTCCTGTCTCTCCTCGATTTTCAGTGGAACATGTCGCTGTCGTGGCTGTGACATTGTCACCTCAATACGATTTATCATTGATATGTCGTTAATATATCGCACTCCTTTCCCTTTGTCAAACCAATTATTTACGGAGTCATTGAGACTACCGAGGAGGAACGGCACAGATGTTCTGAGAGCATCATGCATACCACCTGATATATGACTCACGGTGAAACGGGAAGCGCAATCGGTTGACCGCTGACAGATGAAGAGCGCATGCCCCCAGAAATGTAAATACAGTTACCTCCGAGGACTAGACATACTCAATCGTTGTATGTTACATTACATTCGATACCAACATACTCAAGACAAATAATACACATTATAGGGATTAACAAGCGATGTCCAAAAAACTAGTAATCGTTGAATCACCGGCTAAAGCAAAAACACTGAGCCAATTCCTGGGAAAAGGCTACTCCGTCACCGCGTCTGTGGGTCATGTACGTGATCTCCCGCAAAAAGAATTGGGAGTCGACATAGACAATGGCTTTACCCCGAAATACGTTGTGCCGCGAAGCAAGAACAAGGTGCTTAAAGATATCAGGGAAAAGGCAAACGCCGCATCTGCAGTCTATCTGGCCACAGACCCTGACCGGGAGGGAGAGGCGATCTCCTGGCATATTGTACAGGCAGCAAAGCTGAAAGACGTCCCAATCAAACGCGTAGTTTTCCATGAGATAACACAGGATGCTATCTCAGATGCATTCCGCCACCCCCGTTCCATCGACACCAAGCTCGTTGACGCCCAACAGGCACGGCGGATACTCGACAGGCTTGTGGGATACAAATTGAGTCCCCTGCTCTGGAAGAGGGTACGAAGAGGACTTTCCGCAGGAAGAGTACAATCCGTTGCATTAAAACTCATCGTTGATCGAGAGGCTGAGATAACGGCATTCGTCCCTGAAGAGTACTGGTCCATCGAAGCTGATCTGGTCAAAGAGAAGGATAGCTCGGCACAGTTTCAGGCAGCGCTCGTAGGTCTGGTCGGTGGGGAAAAAATCGGACTCAAGGACGAACAACAGACAAAACAGATGGTATCCGAACTCGAAGGGGCTACCTATACCGTCTCTTCAGTACGACAGAAGAAAACAGCTCGCCAGCCAGCGCCTCCCTTCATCACCAGCACCCTGCAGCAGGAGGCGTGGCGCAAGCTCAGATTCAGCGCCAAGCAAACCATGGCCATCGCCCAACAGCTCTACGAGGGCCTGCCCCTGGGCAAGGAAGGCCATGTGGGATTAATCACCTATATGCGTACCGACTCCCTGAAGGTATCATCCTCTGCAATTGCAGAAGCTCGAGCCTATATCGAGGAGAAGTTCGGCACTGACTTTCTGCCACCAACACCGCGTCGTTTCACCAAAAAGGTGAAAGGTGCTCAGGAGGCACACGAAGCAATTCGGCCAACCGCTATCAGCCGGGAGCCGGCGCTCGTTGAGCCCTATCTCTCGCCAGAGCAACTGAAGCTGTATACGCTCATCTGGCAAAGAATGGTTTCCAGTCAGCTAGCCGCCGCTCAGATAAATACTACGACTGTGGACATCGAGGCGAAGCTCAACAGAAAGAAATATCTGTTCAGAGCTACAAGCTCTTCGGTCATCTTCCCCGGTTTCCTGATACTCTACCAGGAAGGGAAAGACGACGACAATGAGGAAAATGGCAAGCTTCCGCTCCCTGAGCTTACTAAAGGCGAACAACTGCGGCTCCTGAAGCTTATTCCTGAGCAGCATTTCACCCAACCGCCACCACATTTTACCGAGGCGACACTGGTCAAGACGCTCGAGGAGTTGGGCATAGGACGCCCCAGTACGTATGCACCGATCCTCTCTCTGATACAGGAGAGAGGCTACGTAGAGCGACGAAATCGAAGACTGGAGCCTACCGAACTCGGGACCATAATCTCCGGACTGCTCAGCGAACACTTCGCCGACATCATCAACGTTGGTTTCACCGCGCAGATGGAGGAGAAGCTGGACCAAATAGCCGATGGGCAACTGGAGTGGGTCCCCATGCTGGGTGAGTTCTATCATCCGTTCGAGGAGTTAGTAGTTAAAGCTACCGCAACTATCCCTAAATTCAGCGAACCCACAGAGGAACTCTGTGAACAATGTGGCAGACCGATGGTGATCAAGTGGGGACGCAACGGCAAATTCCTTTCCTGCAGCGGTTTCCCCGAATGCAAGAATGCCAGGACGATTGAGACGACAGGAGACGGAGAGGCTTCTGTTTCCCCCGCGAATGGCGAAGCTACCGATGAGATTTGTGAAAAATGTGGCAGGCCGATGGTGATCAAATGGGGGCGCTGGGGTAAGTTCCTCGCCTGCAGCGGCTACAATGACACCAATGAGGCAAACAGGTGCAAGAACACAAAGCCGATATTGACTACTATCGGCGTCAAATGCCCTAAATGTCAGAAGGAGTTGGTGGAAAAGAAGAGCAAGAGAGGAAGACTTTTCTACGGCTGCTCCAACTACCCTAACTGCGATTTCGCCTCATGGGACAAGCCGCTCCCGCAACCCTGCCCCCAATGTCAGGGATTACTAACCCAGTCAAAAAAGGGAGTGACCAAGTGCACCCAATGCGACTACGAGGAAAAAGAGGTAATAGCGATGTGACCGTTCATCGCAGGGACAAACGACGTATCTGCGATTCGCCCTCGGACATAGACCAGGGACACGGTTTTCCGCCATTGACAAGATGAAAGAACTACTGAATAACTACATCAGATACCTCGAACTGGAACGGAGCATTTCCCCGTTCACGGTGAGAAACTATACTACTGACATTCGTGACTTCCTGTGTTTTCTGGAGGACAACGATATAGATACGCTCGATAAGGTCAATCGTTCCGCCATACGTCAGTACCTTAGACAGCTCCACGAGCGAGGAGTAGCTCGGGCAAGCATCAGCCGTAGACTCAGCGCCTTACGCTCGTTCTATCGCTATCTGGTTCAAGAGAATATCGTTGACTCTGATCCTCTTTCGACGGTGTCCGCCCCCAAGCTTGCGAAACGGTTACCGACATTCCTCACGGCAGAGGAGATGCCCCAGTTGCTCGATGCACCAACTAACTCCACCCCTCAAGGACTGAGAGACCGAGCGATACTGGAACTGCTCTATGCTGCAGGACTACGTGTCAGCGAACTGGTAGCCCTGGACCTCAAAGATATCGACATCGACCTGCGTGAGCTCAGAGTGTGGGGCAAGGGAAGCAAGGAGCGTTTGGTGCTCATGGGCAAGCCGGCTGCAGCGGCGTTGCGGCTCTATCTCGACCTTGGCCGAATGAAACTGCAGGGTAAAACCAACACCCAGGCAGTATTCTTAAACCGCTTTGGGGAGCGCATCTCAGAGCGCCGTATTCAGCATATAACCAGGAACTACGCCAGGCAGGCAGGCCTCGATATGCGATTGCATCCCCACATATTGCGCCATACCTTTGCCACACATCTGCTCGACGGGGGAGCTGACCTCAGGGTCGTCCAGGACCTCATGGGACACGCTCAGCTTTCCAGTACGCAAATATACACACACGTTACCCAGAGTCAGATCCGCCGTACCTATCTTGCCGCTCATCCCAGAAGCGGCACCGGAAAGGTGGAACAATGAAGATACTGGTCATTCATGGTCCAAATTTGAACATGCTGGGCTCTCGGCAGATTGCCATATATGGCAATAAACCCCTGGCAGAGATCGATTCCTTGCTCCAGCAGCGGGCTGCCGAGCTGGGAGTGGAACTGGAGATATTTCAGTCCAACCACGAGGGCAACCTGGTAGATTTCATCCAGGAGAAATCCCGCAATGCCACGGGTATCATCATTAACCCCGGTGCATTGACACACTACGGACTCTCGCTTCGCGACGCCCTGGCAGACACCTCCCTGCCCATCATCGAGGTCCATCTATCCAATATCCATGCCCGCGAGGAGTTCAGACAGCACTCAGTGATCGCACCCATAGCCCGAGGGCAAATAGCAGGACTTGGCTGGCATGGCTATATTGCTGCCCTGGAGATACTGGTCAAAGAACAATAATTCTAAGTTGTGGTTAAAAATGGATACGACACTCATTTATATCGACGGTGACTACTATAACAAAGGAGATGCCAAGATCTCTGTCTTCGATCACGGCTTTCTCTACGGTGACGGCGTTTTTGAAAGCATTCGATGTTATAACGGCAATGTCTTCGGCCTGCAAGAGCACATAGAACGGCTCTATGAATCAGCTATTCTGCTACACCTCGAAATCCCGGAAACACGAGAGGAAATGGCAAACCTGGTATGTGCCACGATCAGAAAAGCAGGATTAAACGATGCCTATGTACGGCTTGTTGTCTCCAGAGGCATTGGCGATCTGGGCCTCGATCCAAGGAAATGCCCCAGACCCACCACTGTCATCATCGTACAACAGGCCGATCCCATGTATGGAGACTTGTATGACAAGGGAATACGAGTGGTCACATCGGGGATCAGAAGAATTTCAAGCGATGCCATTGACGTCCGGGCCAAGACCTTGAATTATCTGAATAATATCCTGGCAAAAATGCAGGCAAACATGGCGAATTGCCAGGAGGCATTGATGCTTAACCATCTCGGTTATGTTTGTGAAGGCACCGGGGACAATCTGTTCATTCTGAAAAAGGGGGAACTGGTAACACCTCCGGCAGAATCAGGCGCACTGCAAGGGATCACCAGACAGTCGATTTTCGAGCTATCTCGCAAGATTCCCATCGTCTGTGCGGAACGGAACCTGACACTAATCGATGTGTACACATGCGACGAGGCATTCATGACAGGTACACTCGCCGAGATCATACCTGTGGTTGAGATCGATGGCAGAACGATAGGTAATGGAGAGCCGGGACTGATCACAAGAAGGTTAATGGCAGAATTTGTTGAGATTCGGGAACGACACGGGATCCGACTGTAAGCAGGAATAGACTGGACACTGGACAATAAAGTACAAACATGTGAGCATTATTCCATGTTGTGTTCCTTTCGTGGTTAAACTGCCCGAAAGCTCCAGCGCCATGTTGCTTTATGCCATTCGTTCAATAAGGGTATACGTTGATAACCACTCGTCTCCAAAAACTACGCCAACGACTTGATGAACAGGATCTCGATGCCCTGTTCATCTCCCAGCCGGATAACCGCCGATACCTCTCGGGATTCAGTGGCTCCGCAGGATTTCTGCTGATCACGCAGGAGAAAGCTATCCTGGTCACCGATTTTCGTTATGTCAATCAGGCGCATTTGGAAGCACCTGCCTTTGAGATAGTCCGAATTTCGGGTGCAACTTCGAAATGGGTCCCTGACCTGCTCTCAGAACTGAATGTCACCAAACTGGGCTTCGAGGGTCGAGAGGTCTCGTTCTCATTCTACAGGGAGTTTGGTGACGCCGTGAGTGGGATGGATGGAGAGATCAACCTGCTGCCCACGGAGGGGCTGGTGGAGTCACTGCGTGCCATAAAGGACGACTCAGAACTGAAATGCCTTGAGCAAGCAGTAGCGCTCTCCGATGCCGCCCTCGACGAGATTTTGCCCCAGGTTCAGCCCGGGATTACCGAGCGGGCTCTTGCCTGGCAATTGGAGAGCTTCATGCGCCAGAACGGCAGCGAACCTCTCCCTTTCGATATAATCGTGGCCTCCGGCCCAAACTCCGCACTACCACACGCCAAGCCGACGGACAGGATTATTCTCCCCAACGAACCTGTTGTGATCGATCTCGGGGCACGGGTCGGAGGATATTCCAGTGACATCACACGTACCATCTGCCTCGGAGAGGCGGATACCACTTTTCAGCGGATTTATGATATAGTTTTAGCAGCACAGCTTACTGCGCTAGCAATCCTGCAGGTGGGCATGCCCGGTGAGCAGGTAGACCAACTGGCGCGCACTGTTATCGCCCAGGGGGGATACGAGGAGAATTTCGGTCATGGACTGGGGCATGGCGTGGGCCTGGCTGCTCACGAGGAGCCACGTCTCGGCCAAAACTCTTCCGACACCATCACCAACGGCATGGTGTTCACCATCGAGCCTGGTATCTACGTGGATGGTTGGGGTGGTGTCCGAATAGAGGATATGCTGATCATGGAGGAGGGAAAGGCACGTCTTCTGACCAAGGCGAAAAAATAATTGCGCAGCGTAGATACTGCATCGATATGTCGTGGAGTAAAGGCTCTTCGGACAAAAGCTCCACCTGAACCAGTACATTGACAAATAGCAGCCGCCAAACAGTATTCGGGAGCGGTTAGGTAAAGCGAAAAAGGAGGGAATGGAATGATTGATGCCGGTGAGATAAAGAAAGGAATCACTATCGAACTGGATGGACAGCTTTACACTGTCGTCGACTTTCAGCATATCAAGATGGGAAGGGGTAGTGCTCAGCTCAGGCTCAAGCTGCGAGATGTTCGCGCTAGACACAATATTGAGCGCACATTCCAGGCAGGTGAAAAATTCAATCAGGTGCGCCTCGAGCAAAGGCCTGTTCAATACCTCTATCAAGATGGTGATCTGTACTACTTCATGGACACTGAGAATTTTGAGCAGACCCCACTGACATCGTCACAACTGAGCGATGTTCTCAACTACATCAAGGAAGGAACGACTCTCACAATATCGCTGTACGGTGACGAGGCTATCGGAGTCGAATTACCTATCGCGGTAGAACTCGTGGTTGCTGAGACAGGCCCAAGCTTTAAGGGAGATACCTCCTCAGCAGGAACAAAGCCCGCTGTTATGGAGACCGGGGTCACCGTTCAGGTTCCCTTCTTTGTCAGCACCGGGGATACAATACGCGTTGATACACGTGACGGCAGCTACATTGAACGAGCGTAGTCCCAGAAGGAGGCGAGTGTATGGGACCCATTGTGCTTATCCTGACTCTCATGTTGGTCACTATCCTCTGCCTCTCGTTCAAAGATGAGCTTAAACAAACGGTCGATACTACAGAAACCCCCGAGGATTTGAAGAATCTATTGAGTAAATTGATTGATAGAGTATACTGCCTTGCTAAAAGCTGACCTCCATGTGCACACATGCTACTCCAAGGACTCAACATCACCCATCGAAGAGATCATCCAGCATTGCCTCGAGATCGGAATAGACTGTCTGGCCATAACCGACCACGATACTATATCCGGGGCGCTGGAAATGAAGCGTACTGCCCCCTTCACCGTTATAGTCGGTGAGGAGGTGTTGACTACCTGCGGCGAGATCATCGGCCTTTTCCTCAGCGAACAGGTCCCAAGTTATCTCTCACCTGAAGAGACAGTAGTACGGATTAAATCACAGGGCGGGTTGGTGTGTATCCCACACCCGTTCGATCGCTTCCGACCGCATTCCCGTCTCCGTAATCATGCCCTCCAGGATATAATGAATGATATCGACCTGGTCGAGGTTTTCAATTCACGTACCATTATGCAGAAAGACTCGAAGCGCGCTTTGCGGCTCGCTCAGGAACTTGGAGTCCCCGGCACAACGGGGAGCGATGCCCACATTGTGACCGAGGTTGGCAGGTCATTTGTCGAGCTCCCCGAGTTCGACAATGCTGAGCAATTTCAGCAGTCACTGAGAAACGGTAAGATTTTCAGAAGTAAAACCAGTACCGCAATTCATTTGTATAATATTAAGAACAGGGTGACCAAGCTTTTCCACAGGAGCTAGCAGCAATGTACAAGATCGGTTGGTTCTCCACGGGGCGTGGCGCGGGATCACGCGCGCTCCTCACAGCTATCATGGAGAACATACAGCAAGGCGCTATCAATGCAGAACTCTCTTTCGTATTCTGCAACCGTGCACCTGGCCAGGCAAAAGAAACCGATGTCTTTTTTGAACTGGTTAACCACTACAGCATACCGCTTGTCTACGTCTCTTCGCAGAGATTTAAGACCACGCAGGGAATAACAACCATGTCGGACCAGCAGCGGCTGGAGTATGACAGACAGATAATGGAGCAATTACAGGGATTCGAGGCCGATATCTGCGTGCTCGCTGGTTATATGCTCATCGTAGGGGCAGAGATGTGTACGCGTTACACCATGATCAACCTCCACCCTGCAACACCCACCGGCCCAGCCGGCACCTGGCGTGAAGTGATCTGGCAGCTTATCGACAGCAAAGCCTCCGAAACTGGAGTCATGATGCATCTGGTCACACCGGAACTGGATAAAGGCCCCCCCGTGACCTATTGCGCTTTTCCCATACGAGGCGAACCCTATGATGAACACTGGGAAGAGATAGCAGGAGTATCGGTCAACGAAATTATGGCTCAGCACGGGGAAAACAATCGCCTGTTCCAGCTCATTCGCCAGGAGGGACTGAAGAGAGAGCAACCACTCATTGTAGCCACGCTCAAAGCGTTCAGTGATGGCAAGGTTCGAATAGAAAACGGGAATGTTGTTGACAGCAGCGGTCAACTCATCAAAGCGTACTCATTGACACAGGAAATCGAAGCAATGATACAGGCGACATAACTATATTCGCGTTACTCGCAATCTGTAGATTCAGATCGTCTTTCGTCTTTGCCAGCACTTCGCTCCTCAGCACAGGCTCAGCGAAGCAATCCTGTGGTACTGCTACAGAATCATAAAGGCACAGAGGCAGGTTTAAAACCTGATCTCTGTGCCTTGTCTCCTCATGCAACAGCTAGGATAATGTTGGCCTCACGCGTTATACTTGTTTATCCTGAGGCCCCCGCAATATCTCATCGATCAATCCGTACTCTTGAGCCGCATCAGCGTTCATGAAAAAGTCGCGATCAGTATCATGAGCTATTTTTTCCAGAGGCTGGCCCGTATGCCGAACCAGGATAGAGCGGATTATATCCTGCAACCTCAGGATCTCCCGGGCGTGGATCTCGATATCCGACGCCTGTCCCCGAGCTCCCCCCATAGCCTGGTGCATATGGATAGTAGCATTCGGCAGAGCATAGCGTTTACCTTTGGCACCCGCAGCCAGTAGAACCGTGCCCATACTGGCTGTCGATCCCACACTGATCGTTGATACGTCGCAACGAATGAGTTGCATCGCATCATAAATCGCCAGGCCTGAGTATATCTCACCGCCAGGACAGTGTATATAGAGGCTGATATCCTTATCCGGATCCTCGCGCTCTAAATACAGAAGCTGCATGATTATGGCATCAGCAACCTGGTCGTTAATGGGGAATCCCAGAAAGATAATGCGTTCCTTAAACAACAGAGAATACAGGTCATAACCGCGATCCCCTCGGGCATCCCTCTCGACTACACCGGGTAGAATGCTATGTGGTTGTATGCTCACTTTCATCCTCCTCGTCCTTTACTTGTAATTCCGCAGATTCCTCGTCTGCAGTTGCTACAGCTACCAGGCGATCTATCGCCTTTTTAATGAACAGGTTTCTGCCTATCGACTCTCGAGCCTCAGGTGTGCTGAATAGCTGTCGTGTTCCCTCGTCCTCCGTATGCTGCATCATATGTTCAATCTCATGACTGATATCTGCAGCACTTACCTCGATACCCTCAAGCTCAGCAAATCTCTGTAAAGCAAGCGAGCGCATGAGTATTCGCTCCGCCATCGGCCTCAGTTCGTTTCTCAGGTCTTCCTCAGTCTTATCAACGCTTTCGAGATACTCCTCCAGGCCTTTGTGCCCGCTAAAACTTCGTTCACGTTCCTCGATAAGATGCTCTAATTCATGTTCTACCATAACTTCGGGGAATTCCGCCTGGGTGAGGTCTACCAGTTCCTTGATCGCTTGCTCTTCAAGTGCACCCTTCGCCTCCCACTCTTTTCTGGCTCTCAGGTCACCAGCAACCTTCTCTTTGAGGGCATCCACCGTCTCCATTCCCTGCCCCAGACTTTTCACCAGCTCGTCATCGAGTTCAGGAAGACTCTTCTGCTTGACCTCATTGACCGTAACCTTGAAATCACACTCCCCACCACCAGCATCACCAAATCTCTCAGGTAAGGTCAATGTGAAAGCCCGTTCCTCACCTTTACTGGCTCCCTCGACCTGCTCTGCAAAACCGGGGAGAGCCTGAGACGCTTCAGGGGATAATTGATACCATCCACTTTTCTCATTGATAATAACCTCTTCCCCAACGGTGCCTTCCACATCGATCGATAAAAGGTCGCCTGATTGTGCTGCCCGCTCAACTGGCTCCCATGATGCATGAATATCCCGAATCCGGTCCAGAACCTCTGTCACATCATCATCACTTATCTCGACTGGCTCAGGAGTGAGCTTAATCTGGTGATAATCCCCTAGCTCCACAGTCGGACGCACCGGCACCGTAGCCTTGAAGGATAACGGCTCCATCTGAATGATCTCGATTTCAGGCTGAGCAATAGCATCTACATCCTGCTCAATCAATGCCTCATCATAAACCTTGGCCATCAGGTGCTCCGCAGCGTCCTGGACCAGAGCCTCTCTCCCCACAAACTGTTCGAGTATAGCTATCGGAGCCTTTCCCTTGCGGAATCCCGGAATGGCGGTCTTGGCACCAACACGACGGTATGCGCCCTTTACGGCGTTCTCCATCTCCTCCGCGTCGACTTCAACGTTAAGTACTACCAGACTTCCTTCAATCTTCTCTGCTGTTGATTTCATATCACTCCTACTATAAATTATAACATGAAGCTTCCTCGTAGTGAAGAATTCAGATACGACTTCAGACTTGATACATATCGGCTACGTACTGCAGACATGCAGATAATAGTGAAACCACTACTAGTGTATCCGAAATGCCTACTGAATATTCAACAGACGCAACTCCCGGATTATGGCCTCTGCAGCGAGTAGTACAATGGAATCATTCCTCAACTAGCTTTAGACGCAACTCCTGAAGCTGTTCTGGAGATACAGAAGATGGAGAATCTAACATGAGATCAATAGCGCTTTGAGTCTTGGGAAATGCGATCACCTCCCTGATGTTTTCTTCGCCTGCAAGCAGCATCAGAAAGCGATCGATACCCGGAGCGATACCCCCATGAGGTGGAGCGCCGCTCTCAAGGGCTTCCAGGAGATGACCAAACCTCTCCTCCGTCTCCTCCTTGCTATAACCTAGAATCTCAAATATCTTTTCCTGAAGCTCGCGGTTATGTATTCTGATCGAGCCACTGGATATCTCGGAACCATTGCACACAAAATCGTAGTGCCGTGCTCGCACCTTGCCCGGATCCGTATCGAGCAACGGCATATCATCACTCCAGGGAGACGTGAACGGGTGATGCATCGACTCCCAGTAACCCTCGTCATTCTGTTCGAATAGCGGGTAATCCTGTATGAAGGCGAACGCCATAAGATTGGGGTCGATGAGGTTGAGACGCTGTGCCATCTCCGAACGCAGTCCGCTCAAGGCTGCATTCACTGTCTTTGGATTGTCTGCGGCTATGAGCAGCAGGTCTCCCCGTTTGGCTCCCAGGCGCTTGGCTAGTTCAATTATCTGGTCTATATTCAAAAACTTGGCCACAACGGAGCGCACATTGTCCAGCGTCAGCCCCTCTACTGCATCGCCGGGCTCACCATCGAGCGCTATGGTAACCAAACCCTTAGCCCCGCGAGCGCGCGCAAAGTCGGTCAAGTCACCTAACTGGCTACGTGAATAGCTGGCACAACCCGGGGCAGCAAATCCCTTGACCTGCCCTCCTGCATCAAGTACCGAACGAAAGACAGCGAACTCACTATGAGCGAAAATATCGGAACCGTCTGCCAGTTCCAGCCCAAACCTCAGATCAGGCTTATCGCTGCCGTATTTGCGCATCACCTCTTCATAGGAGAGGCGAGGAAACGGCTTGATCATCGTGAAATGGGGCGCTACCGTCTCCACCAGCGAGGTGAAAAGCTCCTCCATCAGGGCGAGAATATCGTCCTCATCGACGAAGCTCATCTCGAGGTCGAGTTGAGTGAACTCGGGCTGGCGGTCAGCCCTGGGGTCCTCGTCACGAAAACAGCGTGCTATCTGAAAGTATTTATCGTAGCCGGCCACCATGAGCAACTGCTTCAATTGCTGTGGCGACTGAGGCAGGGCGTAAAATTTGCCGCTATGAATCCGGCTGGGCACCAGATAGTCCCGTGCACCTTCAGGTGTGCTCTTGATTAAAACCGGTGTCTCTATCTCTATGAAGCCCCTGGCATCGAGAAAATCACGCATGAACTTGACCACACGGTGACGCAGAATTATATTGCGTTGCATCCGTTCGCGCCTGAGGTCAAGGTAGCGATACTTGAGGCGAAGCGCCTCGTCCACCTCAACATCTTCATTTATGTAAAATGGCGGCGTCTTCGCCCGGTTCAGTATCTCCGCCTCTGTGGCAATAAGCTCGACGTCGCCGGTGCCCAGTTTCGGGTTATTCGTCCCCTGAGGACGAAGAGCGATCTTACCTCGTATCCTGACCACATACTCATTTCGCAACTCACTGGCAATCGCGTGACCCGCCGGCGATGCTTCAGGATCGAACACTGTCTGGATAATCCCCTCTCGATCACGCAGGTCGATGAATATCAGTCCACCATGGTCACGCCGACGGTTGACCCAGCCAGCAACAGTCACCTCCTGACCAATGTGCTCTTTGCGTAATTCGCCGCAGTAATGCGTTCTCAATGTAGCCATCGCCTCGATTATAGCTGATTAGCACTCCCTTTGTAAATACGAGCTTGATTTCACAGTATGTGGGGACGTATGACCACACTCCCCTACGGGTTTCCACCCAAACTTGCTTAATAAGCAGGTTTGGGTGCATAGTTAACTACACAGTGAACGATTCTTCTACCTGATGTGCTATAATGTGAGATGATATGAAACTGAAAAAATCAACAGGGTTGTTGCTTGCAGCACTGTTTCTCGCCATCACCGCTGTTCTACAGGGAATAGCGCTTGCCCGATATCTCACCAGAATGCCGGAGGACTGGGTCGGAATCGGACTCTACATCGCTGCCGTTGTCCTGTTCACAATCGCCTCCCTCGGCTTCTCCATAAGCTGGGTGCGGGAGAAGCGAAGTCAACAACAAGGTGAGCAGGAAATCTGATAATCCCCCCGATAGCCATACCCAATAGAGCCTCAGCCTTCAAATGCGGAAACTTCGCCCTTCATTAACCATTTGCTGCAGATTTCTCAGATCATTCTGTATCGCCTCGACCTTCGCATCGCTCTCCTGTATCTTTTGCTGGTAGGTCTGTGCAATCTCATTATAGAGCTGCGCCTGGCGATAGACATCCATTATCCAGTTTACTACGATCTGCCACGCCTCCTGTGGACTCAGTTCGCTGAGCTTTCCCAATGCCCGCGCCAGGAGTTCCTCGTCCCATTCCACGTTCTTTGGCGGCCCCATGATCGTCTCCTGCCTTGAGGTGTGTTTTCGCATATGTCCCCCGAGTGCATGCCAGTCAGCGAACTCTTCCCCACAAACTTTGCATCTAAACATTGGTCGACCCTCTTCTACTGAGTAAACAACTGCCACAGAAACACAGGAGCATTGTATCTTCAAACATAAAGCACCCTATCTTCTCCGTGAACTCTGTAGCTACCATTGATTGCGATATTATAACACTAAGTATCAGTATGTCAAGTATTTTGCAGTATTAGTATTTACACAACGCTTTACACTAACACAGAGCACTTTGTGTAACACTCAACAATGTGTTATCTGTAACACAAAGTGTGCTTTAGTTCTCTCATCCCCGACAGCTTAAGCTTGAAACAGCCTGCCTGCGCCTTCTGAACTGTGCAGAGGGTAGCGATATTTCCGTCTGCCGTATAACGCAACCAACTACAGACCAAATACAACAATGTAACCAGAGTAACCACCATCACATAAGAGTTGGGCATCTCCCTGTGAGGTCTTGAATCCATAAAATTCTGCTCGCCATTTATTGGATCAGTTGATCACTCCCCTACCCGGCTGAAACACCAGCAGGGACATAGGATCGGTCTGAGCGTCACTGAAAAACGCTCAGATTTGGCTCTCAGCGCTTCACCCATTCAGAACACGCTTTTGAATGTAAAAAAGTGCCATAACTAAAGCTAGTCGATTCTTTTACCTCTACTGACGTGACAAACCTCCGAAAATCACACAACCCAGACATCTGGCCATTCAGACAGTCAGATGTCTGGGTTGTCGGACAGGCCGATACTACTCCCCACACCGTTGCAACCTCATGTTCGCCGGCATGAACCGGATTTGTCCCAACGGCAAGGGGACACAAAGATTGTCCTTGTAACTCCGGGATTTGAAATCTCCATGTGCAATCCTTGTGGTACCCATAGAAATAACCATAAACGATGCTTATACGAAACTACGATCTCTCCCCTTCGCCCCTGGTCTTTCGATAAACTCAGGACAGGCCTGCCGAAAGGTTATTCGTGGTGCGACCTGTAGGGGTTCGGTGACCGAACCCCTACAGGAACGATAGCAGGTGGAGCAGTTTTATTTCTCGCGGTGCCGACTAACAGTATACCATTAGTATGGTACACTGTTGTAATGGTACAAATCACACTAATGAGCATGCACACTGAAAATCCCCTACCCTACCTACCATACTTGCTAAGTTTGTAAAATTAGCTACAATTATGTTTATCCTGTCTGTTTCACGGACTACTAAATAAGCACCAACTTACCCTGATTTCAACAACCGGTAGCGCAACCCAGTTCATAACAACCCGATGGTTTACCAGGAAGAGGATGCGTACCAAATCTAAAGAAGGAGAATTGATTTGGAATATTTTCTGACCGAACAGCAGCAACTAATAAAGAGCCTGGCGCGAAGAATCGCCGAGGAAAGAATACTTCCAGTTCGAGCAGAACTGGACGAGAAAGAAGAGTTCCCCTGGGCACTACTCAAGGACATGGCCGATGCCGACCTGTTTCGTATTTTCATTCCCGAACAGTACGAGGGGCTGGGAGAGGGATGCCTCTCGCTATGTATCGCCGTGGAAGAACTCAGTCGTGGTTGCTGCGGAGTCGCACTCACCTACGCTGCCGATGCACTGGGAGCATTTCCCATCCTCCTTTATGGCAACGAAGAGCAAAAGCAGAGGTATCTCCCCGATATCGCCAGCGGAGCAAAGCTCACCGCCTTTGCCCTGACAGAGTCCAGCGCTGGCAGCGACGCCGCCGCTATCAAGACCACTGCCACACTTGACGGCAACGACTACGTACTCAATGGTACCAAGCAGTTTATCACCAACGGAGGTGAGGCCGATATCTACACAGTTATCGCACTGACCAACCCGGCGAAAGGAAGCCGGGGAGCCAGTGCCCTGCTGGTAGACAAAGGAACACCCGGATTTACCTTCGGCAAGAAGGAGCACAAGATGGGCATCCGCTCCTCAGCTACCGGGGAGCTTGTCTTTCATAACTGCCGTGTGCCCAGGGAAAACCTGCTGAGCAGGGAGGGCATGGGATTCATCGTAACCATGAAAACCCTTGATTCATCTCGCCCCGGCGTCGGTGCCCTGGCTGTAGGCCTGGCTCAGGGGGCTTTGGAGGCTGCAGTGGCGTACTCCCGGCAGCGTGAGCAATTCGGCCATCCCATCTCCTCAATACAGGCTGTCCAGCACATGCTGGCCAATATGGCGATTGAACTGGAGGCGGCACGAGCGCTGGTCTATGCCACCGCCAGGACTATCGACAGCGGAGCCAAGGATTTCACCGAGGAGGGGGCTATGGCCAAGGTATTCGCCACAGATATGGCCATGAAGGTAACCACCGATGCTGTACAGATCTTGGGCGGCCCGGGCTACATGCGTGACTACCCTGTCGAGAAGATGATGCGGGATGCCAAGGTCAATCAGATTTATGAGGGCACCAATCAGGTATTACGAAACGTTGTCGCCAATGAGATATTGAAAAGGAAGGCGCTGAGAGAATGAACATCGTGGTCTGCGTCAAGCAGGTGCCAGGTACCACCGACATTAAGATCGACCCCGAGACCAACACACTGGTCAGGGAAGGCGTAAAGAGCATTATCAATCCCTACGATGCCTATGCCCTGGAAGAAGGCGTTCGCCTCAAAGAGCGCTGTGGCGGCAAGGTTACGGTCATCAGCATGGGGCCTCCACAGGCAGAAGAAGCTTTGAGAGAGACGATCTCCCTCGGCGCTGATGAGGCTGTCCTGCTCAGCGACCGTGCCTTTGCCGGCTCCGATACCTGGGCCACCGCGTACGTTCTCTCCAGAGCGATTACCCGTCTTGCAGACTATGACGTGGTCATTTGTGGCCGCCAGACGCTCGATGGAGATACCGGCCAGGTAGGCCCCGAGCTTTCCGAGATGCTGGATGTACCATTCGTGGCCTATGTGAGCAGCATCGAAGAGATAACCGAGGGCTATATGAGGGTGCAACGGATGGTCGAGGAGGGCTACGAAGTAATCGAGATGTCCCTGCCCGCGGTAATCACCGTGGTCAAGGAGATCAACACGCCCCGTCTGCCATCATTGCGCGGTTCGATGAAGGCCAAGACCGCCAAAATACCGGTGTGGACCGCCGAAGATATCGACGTCGATCAGAGCAAGGCAGGCATCGCAGGCTCACCCACACGCGTCGTCAGCATATTCCACCCCCAGAGGACGCATAAAAGCGAGATGCTCCAGGGCAGCCCCGAGGAGCAGGTGGCGAAGCTGTTACAGAAGTTGGGGGAGATGGTTTAGATCACGCAGAATGAGATATATCTAAGCTACTCGCATATTCCTCCAAATAAA
>JAXHUK010000012.1:0-16893 GCA_034189725.1 Chloroflexota bacterium
ACTTCTGGAAGTACACGCTGATGCCCTCATAGAGTATGGCTTCGGAATTGAGCACTTCGGAGACAGGACGTACCTTGTGCGGTCGGTACCCGCCGTACTCCAGGGGAAGAACGTAGCGCACTCAGTAACCGAGCTTCTGGATTTACTCGGTGAGGGGGTGAAAGGCGATAACCGGGAAGAGGAAATAGCTGCCTCACTGGCCTGTCACAGCGCTGTGCTTGCAGGACAGTCACTGAGCCAGGAAGAGATGGCAGACCTGATAAGGCAACTGGAGCAGACCTCCAACTCTCGTACTTGCCCCCATGGTAGACCGACGATGATTCATCTCAGCGCCTCCCAACTCGAGAAGGGATTCGGGAGACGATAAACTCACCATAGATAACACAGTGAGTTACTGGTTGATAGTGAGAAAGTCGGATTGAACGGCCAACTATGACAATGAGAGAATCCTGTCGTTTCGTAGAGTCAGTGAGAAGGTAGCAGCCCTTCGATGGCCTCTATGATCATCTGGCCCTTGTTAGTGTCGATGGATTGTACGACGTCATCGATTGCCGGGATGAGCACTTGGCCGAGTTCGCTCTGTACTACGTAGACGTCATTGGCGGCGGTGATCATGATATCTACTATCTTACCCACGTAGTTACCTTCAGTGGTCAAGACAGTAAGGCCGATAAGCTGGAACGTGTAGTACTGGTCCTCCGGTAGGGGGCGTAGTTCAGAGTATGGGATAGTAAGGTACTGTCCCCTGAGTTGCTCAGCTTCCTGAATACTGTCTATCGTAACGAGTTTGATTACGAGATGCTGTTTATGAGGGCGGCTACTCTCGATCTCCAGAGGCTGGTTAAGGAGATATACCACACTCCCCGCAGTAAACCGATCTGGGAAATCGGTTTCTACCTGCACCTTTACCTCACCTTTTGTGCCCCAAGGAGCGAGGACATATCCTACGACTAAGGACTCAGGAAGAGCAAATTCTGTGCCCATCACCTATGTCCTAACGTAGTTTAATGATTCTCTCTGTTGTTGTCAGACACTATTTCCAGGGTCGCTCGTGTCCCTTTTCTAATCGCTGTTACTCGTAACAACGTGCGCATTGCTTTAGCGATTCTTCCTTCTTTGCCTATGACCTTACCAGTATCTTCGGGTGCTACCTCAAGCCTGAGGATAATACCATCTTCTAAAGGCTCTTCGGTTACTTTGACTTCCTCAGGATTGTCCACTATCGACTTCGCGATATACTCAATGAGATCTTTCATTTTTCCTACCCTTTAGCTAGCTGGTTGGTTTGTTGCTGATTCCTGCGCTTTTCAATAAGTTGGCAACGGTTTGTGTCGGTTGTGCTCCTTTACGTAGCCAATCGAGGGCTTTCTCTTCATGGATCACAACAGTTGCCGGATCGGTCAGGGGATTATAGTGCCCCACAATATCGATAAATGCGCCGTCACGGGGTGCCCGTGAATCAGCAACAACCAACCGATAAGAAGGCTTCTTTTTTCTCCCGACCCTTTGTAGTCGTATCTTGACCATTTTTATCTCCTGTATATGTGTAATCATTCATGGCCACTGTCAGACTATGAACGATTACCGCTATTTTACGCGTTCAAGGCATTTTTATTACTACACACTATTGATTGTGAAAATGATAGTATTTCACAAGTCTCTGGAGTGTCTCTGCACCTCGCTGGAAGCCGGTAAAGCTAGGTATTTTCCACTCCATCAACTTGTTTCTGGTCTCCATTTCCTGGGCATCGCTGTGAGAGTTAGTTACCACCACCAGGAATGGCTTGGCTGATTTCTCCTTAAACTCGGCTATCGCATCTAATATGTGATTTACGCCATCTGGATCCATACCCATTGTCAAGAATGCCGGCAACAACTCGAGTACTACACAGTCTACATTGGGGTCATCGTTCAAGATGTTCATCATCTTGGTCAGACTGGAGATATTGTCAGGTGCCATGAGAAAAGTGCTGCCGATATCCAGCGGGTTCCTGTAACTTCCTCCGATGATATTGAAGAACTCACCCAATTTTTGATAAGAGTCTTCGCTTAGAAGTGGTACTTGCAAACCTGCTTTGGCGAAGGTGTCGGTTATCACTACCGATTGCCCTCCGGTCATAGCAATGAGTCCCACCCTGTTTCCCGTAGAGGGTTTGATGTAGAGCAACCCCTTCATAGTGTCCACCATTTCATCCAGGCTATCGACCTTTATGGCTCCACACTGGTTGATAACCGTTTGCCAAATGATTCCTGATTCTGCTAATGATGCCGTATGAGAAGCGGTAGCTCGAGCTCCTTCCTCGGTTTGTCCCCCCTTCCAGATCAGGACTGGCTTCCTGCTTGCTACATCGCGCAGGCAGTTAAAGAACTTCCTGCCATCCTTTACCCCTTCGATATACATACCGATTATCTTTGTTCTCTCGTCTGCCCCCAGATACTCTAAATAGTCAGGGCTGTCGAGAACGATTGCGTTTCCATAGCTTACCGACCTGCTTATCCTGATACCGTTGCGTGCACCTACTGAACTGAAGATGGTGGCGTGAGTGCCGCTCTGGGAAATGAAGCCCACGGGGCCTGTCTCGCCGTATTCTTGTTCTACCATTTGGCGCAGGCCGATTTGGGGATCGTAGATACCCATACAGTTGGGACCAACGATATTAAGATTCGCACCGCGTGCCATGTCGGTGATAACCTGCTGTAGCATTACCCCGTCTTCGGTGTTGGTCTCTGCAAATCCTGCAGTAAAAAAGCACACGCCGCCGACATCCTTCTTGATACAGTCATTGACAATAATGGGGGCCACTGTTCGTGGTACAGCAGCGAGAACGTAATCGACTGGATCCGGTATATCGTTCAGACTTTTATAGTTATCAACTCCCAGTTCTGCAATTCCCGGGAACTCGTTAGGGTCTGTTTGCACCGAATAGACTTTTCCTTTGAAAGGGCTAAGGCTTTTGAGCCACATGTAACCTAAGGCCATTTTATCGCCGATGACGGCCACGGAACTGGGGTTAAAAAGCCTGTCTAAGTTTTTTTTTGACGCGCTTGCTGCTGCACTCCCCGCTGTCGGATTGTCTGAGTTGGATTCGAGTATTACTCTGGCGTCTACAGCCAGTGCACCGTCCTTATATGCCATAATGGGATTGAGGTCCAGTTCTTTGATCTCCGGTGTCTTATCCAAGAAATCAGAGAGTTGTAGTAGCATGTTTTCCAGCGTGGCGATATTCGCAGGCTCCTGACCCCGGTATCCTTCTAACAGGGGGAAACCCTTTATCTCCCTTATCATCTGGCTGGCGTCTCGTTTTAAGAGAGGGACAATTCTGAATGCGACATCTTCGAGGATTTCGACGAAAACACCGCCCAGGCCGAACATCAGCACCGGGCCAAACTGGTTATCTTTTGACATACCCATGATAACCTCGACCCCGGGCCTGGCCATTTTCTGAACGGAGACCCCATGTATTTTAGCCTTGGGGTCTACGCTTTTTGCGGCTGCCATGATCTCGGAAAACGCTTTGCCAACCTGGGTTGCATTCTCAAGACCCAGTTTGACACCCCCAGCATCACTTTTGTGGATGATGTCGGGAGAGACTATTTTTAATGCAACGGGATATCCCATCTCTTTACTCATAGAGATGGCTTGCTCCTTAGTTTTCGCTAGCTTTGTCTCAACAACGGGAATACCAACTTCTGCCAACAGTTGTTTTGACTCGATCTCGGTTAGCACTGTTCTACCACTTTGCAAGGCACTACTGATTATCTGACTCGGCACTTTCGGCCCTCCTTCACTGCATTAGATTTCTCATTGTTGCCTTTTAGTGTTACTAACCCCTGTCTGCAGGTTGCAAACGTACAGGCTATTTTAGCAGGTAAAGCCATGAAAGTAAACTGTTATTTCCTCCAATGAGGTACGAAGACATTGTGGGAATACTCGCTTGATAGCGCTGGTTCACACGCAGTTCTTCCAGGGATGTGTAGTTTTGTGCTGTGAAGGTAGACTCCGATAAAACTCTCATGAGCACACCATCGTCTCCTGTTGACAACGATGCCGCACCGGATGTACAATTTAATCAGAACAAAAGTTCTTAATATGGGTTACATGTGATGATGAGACATATTGTACATGTCGATCTCGATGCCTTCTTTGTCTCGGTAGAGCAGACGTTGAACCCTGACCTGCAGGGCAAGCCGGTGGTTGTTGGTGGTGACCCCAATAGCCGTGGTGTAGTTGCCTGTGCCTCGTATGAAGCGAGAGCGTATGGCCTGAAGGCGGGAATGCCTCTGGTTACCGCACAACGCCTCTGCCCCCACGCAACATTTCTCAATGGCAGCTTCCGCCGCTATCGCGATGCGTCATCAGGATTCCTGGCCATTCTCGCTGAGTATACGCCCGATATCGAGCCTCTAGGGCTGGAAGAGGCGTATCTCGACCTCACCGGGTTCGAGCCGCTCTATGGGCCTGTCAAGGAAACTGCGCTACGGATAAAAGAGCGGGTAAGGGGAGAATTGGGACTTACTGCTTCGGTGGGGATCGCTACGTCCAAGGTAGTAGCCAAAGTCGCCTCTGATCTGTCCAAGCCTGATGGGCTAATCGAGATTATGCCTGGCGATGAACAGCTTTTCCTCGCACCATTACCGATTGGTAAACTTCCCTGTGTCGGGGCGAAGACTGAGACAGTATTGAGGAAACTGGGGATTTCAACTATAGGAGAGCTTGGCCGGCTACCATCCTCTTTCCTGAAGCAGACCTTTGGGATACATGGCGAGGTAATGCATCGTTTCGCTAATGGGATCGATAACAGGAGGGTGGAGCTTCCCACTGCACCGAAGTCTATCAGCCGTGAAACTACGTTTGGGGTGGATACATTGGATTATGCGTTCCTCGGCGCAATCCTGCATTACCTCAGTGAGCGGGTGGGTGCAGGGCTTCGCTCTCAGGGCAAGCAGGCGAAGTGCGTGACCTTGAAACTCAGGTACACTGATTTCGAGTCGATTACCCGCAGTCATACTGTTCATGAGGCTGTCGATACCGATCGGGCTATCTTTGAGGTTGGATACTGTTTGTTGCAAAAGGCATTAGAGCAGAGGACTACACCGGTGCGTCTCATCGGCATCGGTGTATCGAGCCTGACTGAGGGAAGACAGCTCAATATGCTCGATCCCTTCGCAGAGACATTGCAGAGCCTTAATTGTGCTATCGACCGCATCCGTGGCAAATACGGTTTCACCGCCATCGAGGTTGGCCGCACCTTACCTCTGAGAGAAGCATTCCCCACCGAAGATGGGCGCTACTGTTTGAAGACCGCTTCGCTCTCGCGGTGAGTTGAGTTTATTTTTCCCTTGAACTCTGTTTTCGCCGGTGCTATACTTGGCCGCGAGAGGAGGTGCTGAAATGGCTGTTCGAATCACTACCTTAAGTGAGAACACGGCGGGTTTGGGCATGCTTGCCGAATGGGGACTGAGCGTACTTGTGGAAACGGATGAAGCGAAGGTGCTCCTCGATACTTCTGGCAGCATCTCTGTAACCCACAACGCTTCTCTCCTCGGAGTAGACCTATCGACAATCGACAAGATCGTATTGAGTCACGGGCACAACGATCATACAGGGGGACTGAGAGACGTGCTCCGCACAATGCGGAAAAAGGTCGAGGTCATTGCCCACCCCGATATATGGGAAGCTAAATATGCGCGACCTCCGGGTGAACAGGAACGTTTTATCGGGATACCCTTTGTACGCGAAGAGCTGGAATGCCTGGGAGCCTCTTTTAATCTGACCAGGGAGCCAGTTTGGATCAGCGATACCATCGTAACCAGCGGCGAGATCCCAATGGTAACCGATTATGAGACTATCGATAGCAATATGTTCGTCAAGGACGCTGGCGAGTGGCGTCCTGATGTATTCTGGGATGACCAGGCGCTCATCGTTAAGACCGATCAGGGGTTGGTGGTCATCCTGGGCTGTGCCCATCGCGGTGCGATCAATACTATCTACCATGCTCAAACTATAACAGGGGTGGAGCTTATCCATACTGTCATCGGTGGCATGCATCTCATTCGCAGTACCGAGGAGCGAGTGATACTCACCGTTGCTGCTCTCCAGGAGCTCGGTGTCCAGCGCGTCGGCGTCTCCCACTGCACGAGTTTACCGGCGGCAGCGATGCTGGCGCAGCAGCTTGGCGATACATTCTTCTTCAACAACGCAGGCACGCGGATTACCATTGAATAACAGTTCCAAACCGTATTGCAAGCCTGCTTGAATTCACGCTTGTCCATGCTATACTTTAACTGTGAACTACTGCGTTGTAATACTTGATGGTGCTGCAGGTTGGCCTTTGCTTGAGCGAGGCAGTAAAACATCCCTGGAACTGGCGCACATTCCCAATTTAGACCGGATGGCACGGGAGGGTATTCTGGGGCTGGTGACCACAGTGCCCGATGGGATGGAACCCTCTAGCGCCTGTGCTTGCATGTCTATAATGGGCTATGATCCGAGAGTATACTACCGGGGACGAAGCGCAATAGAGGCTGTGAGCATGGGTATTCCTCTTAATGAGGGTGAGGTTGCCTTTCGCTGCAATCTCGTTTCTGTTCGTGATGGCACGATGTGGGATTACAGCGCGGGCCATATAGGAGACAACGAAGCCCATTTGCTGATTGATGCCGTGGAAGAGAGCTTGGGGACCGATGCGATACAGTTCTACCGCGGTGTCGGCTACAGGCACATTTGTAAGATAAAAGGGCACACAGAAACGCTCCAGGCGGTTTGCACACCACCGCATGATATCCCAAATAGACCGATCGAAAAATACCTTCCTCAGGGACAGGGAAGCGATGTATTACGTGACCTTATGGTTCGCTCTATGGATGTATTGAACGATCACCCTGTGAACAAAGCAAGGGAAGCCCGTGGAGAAACACCTGCTACGATGATCTGGCTCTTTTGGGGTAGTGGCGAAATTCCTGAATTGCCGACATTTAAGGAAAACTACGGCCTGGATGCTGCGATGACGTCAGGAGTGGATCTGCTCAGGGGATTAGCAAAGATGGCGAGTATAGCGAACCTGGACATTCCGGGAGTTACCGATGGCCCTGACAACGATTATGTTGCGCAGGTAGTCGGTGCCATGAAGTCATTGCAGGAGCATGATCTTGTATTCATTCACATTGAATCGCCTGACGAAGCCGGTCATGCAGGTGATATCGAAGCTAAACTAGAGGCTATTGAAAAATCAGACAAAGAGGTGATAGGGCGGCTCCTTTCCAGTGGTGGTGACGATATCCGCATTCTGGCTTTACCCGATCATCCAACGCCGATCGAGGTTCGAACACACACTGCGGAGCCGATTCCATTCGTGCTCTGGGGGCCGGGATTCCAGAACACAGGGGCTCATGCATTTAGCGAGGCTGAGGCGAAACGCACAGGCGTCTTCATCGAAGATGGGCACACGATTATGAGAAGATTGATAGGATAACGCTCACCGTATTGGAAAGTGAAGTGTTACTCTCTCGATGGCTATCGGCGTCATCGAGAGAGCCTTGATTGTAAGGTATTTCAGTTGAGCCAAAGGTTCTCGACCAGTAAACTCCCGGTATTCAGGTAATCACTCCTGGCTAAAGCGGGCCAGGACGAGGAGAATATCATGGCACTTGTTGTACAGAAATACGGCGGCAGTTCGGTAGCGGACGCAGAAAAAATCAAGGGCGTAGCCGAGCGGGCAGCTATATCACAAGAGCAGGGTAATCAGGTAGTGGTGGTCGTGTCGGCCATGGGCAAGACTACCGATGAGCTGATCAATCTTGCTCATCAGGTTACGGACCGTCCCGATGAAAGGGAACTCGATGTTCTCCTTTCAACAGGTGAGACAGTATCGAGTACGTTGCTCGCTATGTCGTTGCGGACACGAGGGCTTAAGGCAATAAGCCTGAGTGGTGCCCAGGCCGGGATAAGGACAGACGCTGTTTATAGCAGGGCTCGCATACTGAAAGTCGATCCGCAGCGCATCACAAAAGAGTTGAAGAAGGGAAAGGTTGTTATAGTTGCTGGATTCCAGGGGATAACCGATGAGATGGATGTCACCACGCTGGGGCGTGGTGGCTCTGACACTACCGCTGTAGCCTTGGCGATAAGCCTGGGAGCGGACAGGTGCGAGATCTATACTGATGTCGAGGGCGTTTATACTGCTGATCCACGCCTGGTTCCAGAGGCGAACAGGCTGGAAGAGGTTGGCTATGACGAGATGCTGGAGATGGCATCCTATGGGGCCAGGGTTATGCACTCACGCGCTGTAGAGTTGGGTGAGGTATATAGTATGCCTATACTGGTAGCTTCAAGTTTTAGCAACAATCAGGGAACTCTAATTCACAGAGGTGCTTCTATGGAAGTTGGAAATAAAGTTCGAGGAATAGCTCACGATCTCAATGTGGCAAAGGTAACAATAGTTGGTGTCCCTGACAAACCGGGTGTTGCCAGCGCTATTTTCGATTGTCTGGCAAAAGCAAGTATAAGCGTAGATACCATTGTCCAGAATGCCAGCATAAACAGAATCACAGACCTCACATTCACTGTAACCAAGAGTGATCTGACAAAGGCCATGGAGGTTATCGATCCTGTAGTTAAATCCATAGGCGCTCGGGAGTGCACAAGTGACACCAGGCTGGCGAAAGTGAGTGTTATCGGAGCGGGCATGCAGTCTGCACCAGGATATGCAGCCAGGATGTTCAATGCTCTCTATGAAGAAGGCGTAAACATAGAGTTGATCACCACATCGGAGATAAGGATAACCTGCATTATCGACGAGGCCAGGACCAGTGATGCCGTTCGTGCTCTACACAGAGCGTTCGAACTTGAAGTGTAGATAGTTGCCTGCTCCACTGACAGGGGCGGCGCTTGCTATGGTTCTAATTGTATTGACCGTGCTCTCAAGCAAACCTGAGGGCACGGTCAATCAGTTTCAGCTACATCTGTTGCGGTCTATAAGATAACCTGTCGTTTTAGATAGAGACTACCTCGACTACCTCGGGAACACGTTCCTTTATAACCCGTTCCACACCATTCTTCAGGGTCATCGTTGCCATCGGACAGCCACCACAAGCACCGGTAAGTCGTACGGTGACAGTACCGTTCTCCACGCCAAGCAATTCGACGCCACCGCCGTCTGCTTGTAGTTGTGGTCGTATCAGCGCTAAAGCAGCTTCCACTTTCTCTCTCATTGTAATCCTCCTCGCAATAGTAATCGCATTACTTCGATCATTGATTTTACCTTATCATTTGTGACTCAGGTTTGTCAATATCAATAGTCACTAAAACATGAGCAGGTTGTGGTAGAATCCACTGAATCGATTCATAAGTTTGACAATACGGGATTTGCGGTGTAGAATGCCAGGTCAGTGAGACCGATGCAAACAGTGTATGATGTTATCATAGTCGGCAGTGGGCCTGCGGGCATCTTCGCCGCATTGGAGCTAAGCCCAGCTACCGATCTCAGCATTCTGCTTCTGGAGAAAGGAAAGTCACTCAATCTCCGAAAATGTCCTATCATAGGCAAAGGACTTACATGCCCGCCATGTATTCCGTGCGGTCTGGTTAGCGGATGGGGAGGATCCGGTGCCTTTAGCGATGGCAAGCTGACGCTATCTCCTAATGTTGGTGGACAGCTTTCCAGTTATCTGGGTACCGAGCAAACATCTGATCTGATTCACTACGTCGATGAACTCTACCTCATGTTCGGTGCCTCGAACGATGTCTATGGACTGGGACAGGAAACGGAGCAACTGGGGCAGAGGGCAAAACAAGCAGGTCTGAGACTTATTCCTGTGCCGATTCGCCACATGGGCACGGAACTCTGCTACGATGTTTTGCAGCATATGCACAGCTTCCTTGCGGATAGAATCGAGTTGCAGACTGATACGGCAGTTACCTCCATTATTGTCGAAGATGGGGTTGTCAAAGGTGTTGAGACGGACGATGGACAGCGGATAGAGTCGCGCTTTGTCATTGTTGCTCCTGGCAGGGAGGGTGCAGATTGGCTGTTAAAGGAAAGCTCCCGGCTCGGGATGACTTTACATAATAACCCGATTGATGTCGGAGTCAGGGTAGAGTTGCCCTCGTCAGTGCTCGAAGAGTTGACCAGCGTACTCTATGAGGCTAAGCTTGAGTTCTATTCACCGACATTTGGTGACCGTATACGGACATTCTGTATGTGTCCTGAAGGAGAGGTCACTATGGAAACCACCGGTGGTTCTGATACGGTGATAACAGTGAATGGACATAGCTACTCGCATCGCAAAACAGCTAACACTAACTTTGCTTTATTGGTCAGTGCCAACTTCTCTGAGCCATTCCGTGAACCGATAGGTTACGGGAGATACCTTGCTCGCCTGGCAAACATTATAAGCGGCGGTGTCGTTGTACAGAGATGGGGTGATCTGTGCAATGGTCGTGATTCGACAGTATCTTCCATTGCGGAGGGGATTGTTGATCCTACACTGAAGAGTGCTACACCGGGTGATCTCGGTTACGTACTACCATTTCGTTTCCTCAAAGGCATCAGCGAGATGCTGAGCGCGTTGGACAATATAGCACCTGGGGTGGCCGCTCCTGATACGTTGCTTTACGGAGTTGAGGTCAAGTTTTACTCGTCACGACTGGAGCTTACCACAAACCTGGAGACTGAAATAGCCAATTTGTTCGCTATTGGCGACGGAGCTGGAGTCACCCGTGGGTTGATTCAAGCTGCTGCTTCGGGTGTGGTTGCCGCAAGAGAGATAGTCCGACGGGTAAGCTAGGGTATCTATCCTGCAGAATAGTCCAACCTTCTTTGAGCCAGAACTCCGAATTTGACAAAGAAAGCCGGGATGCGTATAGTAAATACGAATTAAATACATAGGTAGTGAATCCTTTAAGGTTTGGTTATAGTATAACCTTACGATGAGGGGTAACTGCCAATCGGGGAGTGGCGCAGCCTGGTAGCGCACTTGCATGGGGTGCAAGGGGTCGCAGGTTCAAATCCTGTCTCCCCGACTTTTTATTTAATCAACCTCTAGCTATCCACAGGTATTCTATGGTATACTGCCACCGTTTTCGCAGTCGAGCGCCATGTATCTACAGAAAACCATGTATCCCCGGAGTAGATAGGGATATTGCGGTACAAACGCGGTAATTGCCGGCGCTACAAAAGGGGCCAGAGTAGCTACACCACGACGTGTGGAAACGGCTTATGGTTGTTGGGGAAATTCGATACTCAGACTTGCGCTGAGATGATGCGAGGGATGAGTGAGAGATACATTATATCTGGTGGGCGGAGAAGGATTTGAACCTTCGACCCCTACTTTATCAGAGTAGTGCTCTAACCCCTGAGCTACCCGCCCTATCTTTCCTGTCACATGCTTCCTATAGTTGACGCTGTTGATTATAGCACCATAGCACTACCTTAATCAATATCATCCACGATTAATTACTCATATATAGCTACATGAAATTCACAATGAACGGCCCCATTCGCGGCAATGATAGGATCATGCCATGTCACCCCTGCAGGAGCAGAGGTTCTGGGAAGTAATCAGCCCAGCCGGGTGATTAACTGCCCATGAGGCATAGAGGGCGGGTACTGAGGGCTCAATGCATGAAAAAAGCACCTTAGCGACTGGATAGTGGAAGGAGGTTTATGCTCTATGTTTTCGATGGAGTACACTCCATCGACCGACCTAGGATTCTTGAGGCCAGAGCCTCGAGACTCCCTAGAAAGGAGGTGATCCAGCCGCAGCTTCCGCTACGACTACCTTGTTACGACTTCGTCCCAATCACCAATCCCACCCTGGGCGACTACCTCCCCGCAAGCGGGGTTAGCGCATCGACTTCAGGTGTTATCAGCTTTCATGACGTGACGGGCGGTGTGTACAAGGCCCGAGAACGTATTCACTGCAGTATGCTGACCTGCAATTACTAGCAACTCCAACTTCATGGAGGCGGGTTTCAGCCTCCAATCCGAACTGGGGATGGCTTTGATGGGATTAGCTCCAGATCACTCTTTGGCAGCCCATTGTACCACCCATTGTAGCGTGTGTGTAGCCCAAGACGTAAGAGCCGTGCTGACTTGACGTCATCCTCACCTTCCTCCCGTTCTAAAGGGCAGTCTTGCCAGAGAAATCAACTGACAACAAGGGTTGCGCTCGTTGCGAGACTTAACCCAACACCTCACGGCACGAGCTGACGACAGCCATGCAGCATCTGTGCATCTGTCCCGAAGGAAGCCCCGATTTCTCAGGATTTCATATGCATGTCAAGTCTTGGTAAGGTTCTTCGCGTTGCGTCGAATTAAACCACACGCTCCGCTGCTTGTGCGGGCCCCCGTCAATTCCTTTGAGTTTTAGCCTTGCGGCCGTACTCCCCAGGCGGGACACTTATAGCGTTAACTTCGGCACGGAAGGGGTCGATACCCCCCATACCTAGTGTCCATCGTTTACAGCGTGGACTACCAGGGTATCTAATCCTGTTTGCTACCCACGCTTTCACGCCTCAGCGTCAGGTGCAGCCCAGGAGGCCGCCTTCGCCACTGGTGTTCCTCCCGATCTCTACGCATTTCACCGCTACACCGGGAATTCCACCTCCCTCTGCTGCCCTCAAGCCTACCAGTATCAATTGACGCCTCCCAGTTAAGCCGGGAGATTTCACAACTGACTTAATAAGCCGCCTACGCGTTCTTTACGCCCAATGAATCCGGATAACGCTCGCCTCCTACGTATTACCGCGGCTGCTGGCACGTAGTTAGCCGAGGCTTATTCGCTAGGTACCGTCAGATCTTCTTCCCTAGCAAAAGAGCTTTACGACCCGAAGGCCTTCATCACTCACGCGGCGTTGCTGCGTCAGGCTTTCGCCCATTGCGCAAAATTCCTTGCTGCTGCCTCCCGTAGGAGTCTGGGCCGTATCTCAGTCCCAGTGTGGCTGGACATCCTCTCAGACCAGCTACCCGTCATTGGCTTGGTAGGCTATTACCCCACCAACTACCTGATAGGACGCAATCCCCTCCCACAGCGCCTTGCGGCTTTGGCACCAGAGCATTACCTTTGGTGCATCATGCGGTATTAGCCCCAATTTCTCAAGGTTATCCCCCACTGCGGGGCAGGTCACTTACGCGTTACTCACCCGTTTGCCACTTGAATGAAGGCCGAAGCCTCCATCCCCGTTCGACTTGCATGCATAAGGCACGCCGCCAGCGTTAATCCTGAGCCAGGATCAAACTCGCACTAAAAAAAACTTTTCTTCCTTCCACTATCCAGTTGTTAAGGTGCTATTGCTATAAGGGTTACACAAAAAGTAAGTCTAGAGGATTTCCATCGTTTTGTCAAGTGTTTTTTTTCGGTAATCTTTTCCACTGCTTCAATTACTATGGAATGCTTCGCTCGGATCGTATCTGCCATGCCTGCTGTCGACAATCCCGGCCAAAACGAGATACCATCATACGTCTACTTGCTCCATGATCGACGCCTTCGCCTCGTAAATGCCAGTACTGCAACCATGCTAAAGACCACCACTGCCAGCGCTATCTCGATCTGTCGTAATGGCCACCCCGATGTGGGCGCATCCAGTGCCCAGGCACTCCCGGTATCTCTCATGGTATCATCTTCCTCAAAATAATGGCTTTCTGCTACACACTTCTCCACTGTTACGGATGTCCCAACAGGAGGACTCTCGGCCACAGGAGGACTCTCGGCAGGTTCACTGAATTGGAACATCTGCTCTCCCTGCTCAGATGTGGGGACGGGCACAAATCTGGGCTCTTCGGTAGCTACTCCGCCATCAGCGCTCTCCATTCCAAGGGGAAGCACCTGAAGAAAATCTATGGCAAGCACTACTAAGAGCAACACAGTGACCACAGCGGTTGCCGGACGCAGCCAGCGGAGCCTTTGAGGATCGAATATACTGACTCGTTCTGTTGCCACATTACGTATGGCAAACGACCTCGGCGCTGGCACTATGGGTACGCGATGTAGCATAGCCACAGCCATCTGCAATGACTCAAGCTCCCGTGTACACGTTTCGCAGGTCTCGAGGTGACTTTTTACCATATCTCGATCATCATGACCAAGACGGTCGTCGAGGAATTCAGGGAGCATACAGTGGATTCTCCGACACTGCGCTTTTCTCCTACCAAAAACCATATTTCTGGAACCCCTTCTATCTATTGTGACGAAATTTGGGCGGTAAAAGTTCCTGATGCTGCAGCAGGATATCTCGCAGTCGTGTTCGCCCTCTGTTTAAGCGTGACTTCACGGTGCCAAGCGAACTGCGTGTCACCTGAGATATCTCTTCGTAGCTCAGACCTTGTATATCGCAGAGAATCACCGCTAGACGTTGGTCCTCAGGGAGGCGAGCCAGGCCATCTGTAAGAAGCCGGCCTAACTCCTGGCGCAGTGCATAGTCCTCCGGAGATTCCTCGTTATCGTTCAGGGGGAACTCCGGGGACTCCTCGAGTATCATATCCAAAGACGTAGCATGCGTGCGACGGGCTGCCCTCATCTTGTCATAGCAAGCGTTAGCCGCGATTCGCAGAATCCAGGCTTTAAAGCTGCCACCTTTGAACTTGCCGATAGCCCTGTAGGCAGAGAGAAAGGTATCCTGTGTAGCATCTTCAGCCGTCTCCGGGCTACCCAACATACGCAGAGCAATGTTGTATACCTGGTTCTGGTAGTGCTCAACTAGCTGGTTGAAAGCCTCGATGTCACCATCCTGGCTTCTCTTTATTAATTCATGCTCTTGCATACAATCTCGACAGCGAGTTATTCACGAACTGGCTATGCTTGACCTCAGAGTTGCATTTTGTGTATACTAAGTTCGCCTTGAGTAAAACCGTGTTAATTCTACCACGTTTGACACACACAATCTAACCAAGCAATTCATTTTACAAGAGATGTAAAATTGAGAGCAGCAATCCGTGAAACCCTCCAGATAGTCGTCCTAGCCCTGATTATCTTTCTTATCCTGCATTTAATGGTGCAAAACTTCAGGATCGAAGGCACCAGCATGGAGGCTAATCTCCATGATCATCAGTATGTCCTGGTAAATAAAACTGCCTATTGGTTTGGCAGCAATCCAACTAGAGGCGACATCATCGTGTTTGAAGCACCGGATCAGCCAGACTTCGACCGTATCAAGAGAGTTATTGGTTTGCCGGGTGAGACGGTAGAAGTAAAGGGAGACGGCACTGTTTATATCACTTTTGCCGGCGAGACAACAAGCACGATCCTCAAAGAACCGTATATTTCATACATAGGTGGAAAAAGCGGAACATGGGTAGTTCCACAAGATCACTACTTCGTTATGGGGGACAATCGGGGTCGTAGCTATGATTCCCGAAGTGGGGGGGCAGTACCAAAGGGTAATATTATCGGCAAGGCCTGGTTAATTATCTGGCCTATCAATGACTGGGGGACAGCACCTAACTTTTCTTTAATGCCAGGAGATACATCCCAGGAATAATCCTGTAGAAATGAACCATTGACGTAAAACGCGAGAGTTTTTAATCCATTTGAGAGTCTAAGAGTACAGCAACGGAGCAATCCTAAACGATAAGAAGGGATTATTTTGCGCAAATTGAGTAATGGGTTACTTGCCATGACAGAAAACGCTCGATTACATAGACGAATAGGGGCTGTCATCGTTTGACAGTTGTTCTGCTATCTACTATTATCCACGGATATGGGGGCTATTTCTAAAGAGGGGTGTTATGAAGAAAGATCTAATGGATATCCTGGCCTGTCCGGTGTGTAAAAGCCTGCTACAGCTTACAATTGAGGAAGAGACTGATAACGAGGTAGTTACAGGATTGTTGGAATGCACAAAGTGTTCTCAAAGCTACCCGATTAATGATACAATCCCCAATCTGCTGCCACCGGAGCTTAATTAAGGGCACAGCAACTCAGTGAATCATATTCACCGGCTAGTACGACGTAGTTAGGAGGGATGAATACAAATGACCAAGTTTCGAGTGGGGGGTACGATTATTTGTCTTGGCAGCCTCGTTCTTGCTGCGCTTTTCGTCTGGGCGCTGATAGCTGGTGGCTCTTATCGCTTCTGGGCAATAGCCATCCCCGTGATTATTGGCACGTCAGTAGTTCTGGGAATCGGTTTTTCCATAGGCCGTCTTATGGCATTCACAAAGATCGATGAGTCACCCGAACAGGATTCACAGGATTAAACTATAACTACCTCGACGGAATATATGTCACTTTCGACTCCGGGGACTCCCAGACCTCTATATGTGATATGGTAACTCCGCTCAATTGACCAGCGAGTTCCTCGTGGATAGTTCGAGCGATATTCTCCGAAGAAGGATTGATGCTATCAAATGGTGATATATCGTTCAGACAAATGTGATCGAAGCGGTCAATTATGGCGCTCAGATAGTTCTTGAGGTCAGAAAAGTCAAAGACAATGCCGATATCATTGAGGTCTTCAGCCTCTATAGCAACCACGACTTCGAAGCGATGACCATGAATCTCCTCACATTTACCTTTGTAGCCCCTCAGGTAATGAGCAGCATCAAAATGTTTTCTTACTGATATCTGGTACATATGCCCTCCTGCGAATTATACAAAATATGGTATCTGTAAGGTTGCGTCAAGCCCTATGCAATAGTATTGTTTATGCTGAACCTGGCTCGGGTGATCACGAACACATCACTGTATAGCTTCTACGATTTTTATCCCGTCAAGACCACCTGCATTAGCTAATAGATCCGCAACCATTGTCTGGCTCACCGGATGAACGAGATCGGGAGCGATCTCGGACAGAGGGGCCAGCACAAAAGCACGTTCGGTCATAAGCTGGTGGGGGATAGTGAGTTCATCTGTCTGGAGTACAATGTTCTCGTAGAACAGGATATCTATGTCTATAAG
>JAXHUK010000120.1:0-5039 GCA_034189725.1 Chloroflexota bacterium
GCACATCACGCGGATGATGTCCACATTGGGTGGTTGTTCCATGCGGGAGATGCCCGCAGCGTCAGCCGCTGCGTAGGTACACCAATTGCACAGAAAGCCGACGATTCTTGGTTCAAAGTCCTAGCCGCCTGCGTTCGACTGTTGACACCAAGCTTGCTGTAGATATTTCGCGTGTGTGTCTTCGCTGTGCTTGGGGTGATACAGAGTCTCCGGGCGATCTCGTCGTTCGAGAGGCCATTAGCGATGAGTTGCAATACCTCGCGCTCGCGCTCGCTGAGTGACTCAGGGAGTTGGCGGGCTGGAGATGGAGTTAGTGGAGGTTTAAAGGTGCTTTTCATCTCCTCTGCGTCAAAAGCTGCCAGCAGCTTGTTTACATAAATCTGAGCGATACCCTGGGCTGTGGCCTGCCTCAATAAGGTTGCTATGGCCTTACCCTCATCTAGAAAGATACGCACGTAGCCCTCCGGTTCACCAAGGGACAGTGCGTATTTCAGGGAAGCTAACGCCTGGGGCGTATCCTCCTGATTCTTAAGTATCAATGCACGCAGCAGCAGTATCTCGATCGCTTTTCCCACCATCCCTTCCGCTTCTGCCCTCAGGAGCAATCGCTCCAGCAATATCCTTGCCTCTTCGAGCCTGTCCTGAGCGATGAGCAGCCGTGCCAGTGACCGGTACTCTTCTTCGCGCAAATAGGTGATGTCATCATCCACATTCAGCCCGCGTTCACCCAAAAGCTGCGCTGCTGCCTCCAGATCGCCTTGCGTTATCAAAATCCGTGCTTCCCAGGTGAGTGCCAGGTTAATGATCCAGATGGGTACGTCGGATTCTTGCGCTAATTTCTCCAGTTGGCGTATCTTCTCTGTTGCTGCAACCAGGTCACCACTCGAAAATAGTAGTCTTACCAGAGAAAGATAGTTCCAGGCGAGGGCAGACACCATGCCTCCGTGCTCGCTCAGTTCGGCCCCCTGCTGCATATAGTGAATTGCGGTATCCATGTCATTCCACTCACACAGGACCCATCCCCACATAGAGAGCAGCATACCGGCCATTTCGGTTTGGGCCAGACCGCTTTCGCTGGCTAGTTGGAGACCTTCCTGACAGATAACGACAGCTTCCTGAAGACGTCCCTCGAAAATATAATCGACTACCAATTGCAGGTTGGTAGTCAGGATGAGAAGGGTATTACCCGTCATTCGGCTGATTCTACCGGCCTCGAGAAAGGCCTGGTCGGCTGCCGCCATGTCGCCACTGAAACAGTATGCATTGCCAGAAACAATGGCAGCGCTGCAACGCCATACCAGGTTATCCTGGGGAAGGTATTCGAGCGCTTGATGGGAAAATTGAATCATTGAGGGTACATCGCCCTGAAAGTAGGCAATATTGGCGCGTACAGCGGCTATCATGCCTCGATGCTCTGTATTGTGTGAGTCGGCACTTGAGTTAACCAACTGTTCGGCTAATTGGAGGTGTAATTCAGCCTCCTGGAACCGACCGATCATGTGTAGCATTAAAGCATAGAAGATACAGAGCCGTGGGCTGGAGCATATGTATTCCTCGGGAAGCGCCCCGGCAAATCGGAATAGTGTTGCTTGTTCACCCCGTCCCCACAGAGTTTCAGCGTGCTCACTTAGCAGGTACACTGCCCGCTCAAAATCCTTTGCAGCTAAAGCGTGGTCAATTGCTGGAGCCATAAGTCCGTTATTTTCATACCACTTGCTCGCTCGGCGATGCAACGTTTGTACCTGGTCTGGCTCAGTGTGTTGTAGGCGTTGACGCAGCAAGTCGCTAAACAGATGGTGATAGCGGTACCACTCCCGACGGTCGTCGAGTGGCACAATAAACAGATTTGCGCGTTCAAGCTCTCTCAGAACCTCCTGGCCAGATGTAGCACGGGGGTGATCGCCGTTGTATTCTTGATGCTCTTGCTCCCCGGTAAGAATAGCCTCACACAAGGGGCCGGTGAGTTCATCCAGGATGGCAGTCTGGAGCAGGAATTTTTGGGTGTCGGCAGGCTGATGTTGAATTACTTCTTCGACCAGGTAATCCATAATATATCGATTGCTACCGGTGAATGATTGAATAAAACTGGCGACGTTTTCGCAACCCTGCATCGATACCGCTACCATTTGCAGGCCGGCAATCCAACCTTCAGTACGAACCTCCAGAGCATCGACATCAGCAGTCTGCAACTCCAGACACATTACGCGGTTAAGAAATTCGGTAACTTCACCGGGCGTGAAGCGCAGGTCGCTTAAGCGTAGTTCACTCAATTGACCGCGGCCCCTAAGTTTCGCCAGATGCAATGGAGGATCGGCGCGGGTGGCGATCACCAGATGTACTGTATCCGGCAGGTGATCGAGCAGAAACATCATTGCATCGTGAATTGGCTGGAATGTAATGAGGTGGTAGTCGTCCAGAACCAGTATGCAGGGGTGTTGAGGTGCTCTGTCGCTGGAAGTAGCTGCCAGGTCATTAATGATCATCGTAAGAATTGATTCGATGGGTAGCGGCTGGATGGATTGGACCATTTGCAAGGCAGCCTTACCGATGTCCGGTCGTATTGTTTGCAGGGCAGTGATGAAATATGACCAGAATCGTGCTGGGTCGTTGTCGCCTTCGTCCAGCGAAACCCAGGCAACGTGTCGGGGCGAGGTTGCCTCGCCCCGACCGTGAATCCATTCGCTCAATAGCGTTGTTTTACCGAAACCAGCCGGTGCGGAAACAAGCGTGAGCTTGCGCGTGAGACCTGCATCCAGTTGCTCGATCAAGCGTGGCCGTGATACTATATCTGGGCGTAGGGGTGGAATGTAGAGTTTGGTTTTCAAGATCGTTGTAGCCATGTGCCTGCCCGAATTATAGCTTGGTAGCAATGCTGGCGCAAATGCAGGCAGGGAATAAAGAGCAGTGAGTAGCTAGAATCCTCTCTTTAAAAGGGAATGGTGTTGTGAGTAAAAGAGATAAGGCATAATTTTAGCAAAAGGGGATTATGGGCATCCGGATCATACACATTTAGAATGATAGGGGTGCAACATTTGTTTGTCAGGGTGGAGGGATATTGCTCAGTACGTGACGGGTTTTGTCACCAGGAGTAATTTTCAACCGATCCCCAGTCACTCAGAGGCCAATAACAGAACCACGCCTTACCGACGATAGCTTCTTCGGGGACGATGTCCCATCTGGCTGCGCCACGATTGTCACCCACAATAAAGTAGCAGTTATCGGGTATCTGCTTTAGTGGAGCTGTTATCGAGCTCCCTCGAAGGTAAGGTTCACCGAGTTTCTCACCATTGACGTAGAGTTCGCCCCTGCTGATCTCTATCCACTCACCTGGCATACCGACTATCCGGTGAATTATATCCTTCTCTGTTCGGGACGACTCGAATACAACGATATCACCCCTTTGAGGGTTATCAAACCAGTATTTTGCTTTACTCACGATGACACGCTGCCCATCGTGCAGGTTGGGTTCCATACTGAAGCCCTGAACCTCAGCGCTGTGCGCTGCACTGCTGATAATCAGAAAGAATGCAACGGCAAGGAGGACTGTAATGGTTATTTCTCGAATTGCTGTTCTCATACTTGCAGACTCTCTAGGACATACCCTACACTATTGTAGCACAGGTTTACAAACAGTGCCCGGTAATCGTAGATCGAATCCCCAGTGTTATCGAACACCTGGGGATTCGATCGATTTTTTGTAGTTCTCCGTGTTGAGAAAGGACTATTCGACCTTCTCGAATGTGTATTCATTCACACCAAGACCGATCACTATGACATATCTACCATCTTCGGTTTCCTCAGTTTTTACAGGCAACCCCGACAGTAATGAATCATAGAGTACGTATGAAAGCTCACCCTCGTCATTGATCCGGGCCCTTATCTCAGCCTGAAACTCGCCAGAATCGAAGATCAACTTGTCCTGCTGCCATTGCACTGTTATATCACCCAGTGCTGCATTACTGTATTGCCCCAGGTAGGGTGCGATCTCCTCGGTGTTAATGCTCTCCTGGATTTGGGCCATGACTTCATCGCTGGCCTTTTTCATCATGTCGATTTGGAATTGCGCTGCCTCTTCGAATTGAGGGTCCTGCTGATACATCAACTCGAGCAGGCGGAACCGAACGAGCTGGTTGAATAAGGAGCCATACTGATTTGTAAGCACACTAATGCCCAGGTCTACATCGGGAATAAACGCCAGGTCAGAAGTGAAACCATTTGTGTTGCCGCCATGATGTAGAACCTTCAATCCTTTATACTCATCTACTATCCATCCCAATCCGTAACTTGCATCATCTGTTATTGCCACCTGTGGTTCCCAGGTCTTTTTGAGGTTTTCTGCTGAGACAACTCGTGTGCCATCGGGGGCTACACCCTCATCGAGCTCGGTAACGAGGTAGCGCGCCATGTCCATTACATTGGACCACGCCCCGCCTGCTGGTACGACCGGGCCTAAAAGAGCCTCCTCCACATCAAGCGACATTGGGCTATATTCCAGTGCGATGTTATTGTCATGCGGAATGCCATAATTCCCGCTAGCCTTAGCTTTATCAAACGAGAATGTTGTATTTGGCATACCAACAGTATCGAATATGCGCTCTTGCATCAGCGCAAGGTAATCCTCATAGAGGTTGCCATACTCCCCTCCCGCTGCCATCGCTGCCACGTATCCACCAGTGGCTACCATCTGATTGCTATATTGGAATGCCTCGCCGAAACCGGTAAAGAATTCGAAGTCGGCCAATGATTCGATAATGCCCTCGGCACCTGTGTCTTCACTATTGAAGATCATCTCAAAATCACGTCGTGGAACTCCGGTGCATGCGCAGACAAGATGTTGTACCGTGATCATCTGTGTAATTTCGGGATCGGCAACGGTAAACGTGGGCATGATATCTACGACTGGAGTATCCCAATCCATAATCCCATCATCGACAAGCTGCGCCATGAGCATAGTTGTCATTGTCTTGGTGGTCGAACCGATTAGCATCAATGTATCTGGCGTGACGGGATCGTTACCTCCCATTTCGCGCACGCCAAAG
>JAXHUK010000121.1:0-20067 GCA_034189725.1 Chloroflexota bacterium
GCAAGCACTATCCTTAATCTCACGTTAATTACCAGAATGACAATGTACGCAGGGAAAGAAGAACCACTACCATCCTATTAGCACCAGGTACCAAAATCGGGATTCATCACTTCCCCTTCAATTACAAGAGTGCTGTAACAAACGCTACTCTCCATAGATAATAGCCCCGATGCGTACGTAACCCAGACCATACTGGCAAAATGTGGAATAGTGATAGTTATGGAAAGTACCAAACTCCATCTGTAGGAAGCTAAAGTAAGACACCAACCATCCACCAAAGTTATCTGTCGGGTAGCCATTGTGGTGATTGGTTCAGGTTTACCTCTAAAGTACAATCATAAGTACAGAATCGCAATTCCTATCCCTGTATGCCTACTCTCACAAAGCCGTAAGCAGGTAAACTGATGTATTATACCTCACGTTTCGTTGTGGAAGTTCTGTCGTCACGGGAAGGTAAGCAAAGTGCGAGGTGACCATCATTCTGGATGGCTAAACCGTGTACTTACTGAGAGAAATAAGGCCAGCGCGGGAGTAATACCGTATGTTGAAATATCTTTCGTGGATATACCAGAAAGCACGCCTTCTAAAGGATAGAACAGGCACTACACTTGTAGAAGTCGCCATAAGTGTATCAGTCCTTGGTATAATGGCATCGACCGTTCCTGGTGTAATGGTGTTGATAATGGATCGGCAATTTCAGCACAATGAGGAGCAAATCGCAGAGAACCTCACCCGAAGCCAGTTCGAATTCATCAAAAGCCAGGATTATGTATGGGGCAACGACACTGAGTTATATGATTACGAAACGGGACACTGGAAACGGGTTACATACAACTTGGTAGAGCCCCCTTCGAACTACAGAATCCGGGTGCTTGCCGATCCTATTAATCCCGAAACAGGTGAAGCATTAAATTCGGGTGAGGACATGGGAACACAGTTAATAACAGTCACAGTGTTCGGTTATCGCTATTTTACGGAAGAATCATCGAACTGGTTGCTCAGGACAACAGGATACAAATTAGCACAATCACCTGAGATCACCAGCTACGAGGTTGCTCATTGAGAATCAGAATGAACACTATCGTATGGAATAAAAAAAAGAGGCTGGAGCAGTCAGGGTTCACCCTGATCGAATTTTCTGTCTCACTGGCGATTACCGCTATAATCCTGGTTAGCAGTATGCTGATTTTTCATCATGTAGCCGTGGTGAGCGCTACAAATGCAGAAAGAACGATAGCCAGGCTCCAAATTCAATATGTGAGTTTGTGGATCAGTGAAGACGTAGTTCAAGCACAGGAAATTGACCTGGGCAACTCTACTGGAACCGGCTTCCCGCTTACAGTAAGTTGGACGAACTCCGAAGGTAAAGACAATGTGATTACCTATTCGATAGAGGACATGGCTGATAACAGTGGTCGCAAACAAATGATACGAATCCATGAACAAGAGGAACAGGGTAACTCAACATCGCTCGTGGCAGAATTTCTCGATGCCGAGTCGACCAGATGCTATAGAAAAAGTGTATTCGATGAGCAAACCCAAGAAACTGTATTCATCGATGTGCTTGTCCTGGATGCAGCAGCAAGTGTCGGTCTGAGTGAATCAAGTGGCTCATATGAGGTGCACCCTAGAAACAGCATCACGTGGTAATTCTAGAGTAGTTGAGCTACGCTAGAGAAGGAGACAGCAGATGAAGAAGAAACCGAATAAGTTGAGAGATGAAAAAGGGCAGATTCTGCTGATTGTGGCGATTGTGCTCGCGCTCTGTATGATGTCGATACCGGCACTATTAAATATGACATCAGCGTCACAACGTACCACTCAAATGCGCCAGGACGAGATGCAGCGATTCTATGCTGCTGATGTTGGAATAGAGGATGCCCTGTCCAAAATGAATGATATAACATTCACTGCACCATCATCGTACGATATATCCGACGTAAACGGGCGCACTGTGAGCGTCGAAATCAACAAACAGCAGGAAGGAACGTACGAGATTACATCAACTGCCACCGGGAACAACGAACCTGAGACTATAGTTGTTACCACAGTTGCTATGTATGACCTCACTGTTAGCAGCACCACCGGAGGCAACGTTACTCAGCCAGGAGAGAGCTCCTATCTCTACCCTGCTGGTACAGTTGTTACTCTCCTTGCTGTTTCGGATGCAGAGCATGATTTCATCGATTGGACAGGCGATATAGCGACAGTGTCCGATCCAAATAACGCCAGTACTACCATTACTATGAATGGTGACTACGCAATCCTGGCGAATTTCGCAACACCTCTTGGTGGTAGTGCAGACTATTGGCTCACTGTCAACAGTAGCTCAGGTGGCTCCGTAACAATGCCTGGTGAAGATACATTCCCGTATTCCGAGAACGCAATAGTAGACCTGCTAGCAGTACCCGACAGCAACTACAACTTCGATAATTGGACTGGCGATGTGGGAACAGTGGCCAATGTCAATGACGACTCTACTACCATCACCATGAATGGCAACTATACCATTACCGCTAATTTTAGCCCCGTTCAGTATACCCTGACCGTCACCAGCAGTACCAATGGCTCGGTAACAGACCCAGGTGAGGGCTCTTTCGACTACAACGTAGGAACAGTTGTAGATTTATTAGCAGTAGCCGACTATGGCTACAGTTTCGTGAACTGGACTGGCGATGTGGGCACCGTAGCCAATCCGAACGCCGACAGCACCACCATCACTATGAATGGTGACTACACCGTGCATGCAGCCTTCACCGGCAGCACCTGCTACCCATGTTTCGAATATGCTCTCGCCAGTATAGGAGAAGATGAGGAACTATCCGTAGCAAAAACTACTCATGTTGATTTCTCTGCTGATGGAGACGTTTACGTGAGAGGCAACTTGATCCTTGATAGACATACCCATATCAAAGGAAATACATATGCAACCGGCAACATTGAGCTCGAGCCTACCAGCGAGATATCGGGCAACGCCCATGCTGAAGGCTACATCAATCTGGAGAAAAGCAGCATTATCGACGGCAATGCGTATGCCGAAGGCAACATTCAGGTTGGACGGGACGCTATTATAAGAGGAAGTGCTTATTCCAGTGCTAATGTGGAGGTCCATTCATCTGGCCAGGTTCTTGGAGATATCGAGGAATTCTATCCAGACCTTCCCCCTTTACCGGAGTTAACCCCTCCAACATCAGAAGAGACAGCAAACCTCGCAGCCCAGTACGAAAGTGAAGCCGAGCTTGGTGGGACATACTATGGCAACTATGTTGTTCCAAATAATGCTATACAGGATCTGGGCCCACTGCATATCACGGGGAACCTTGTCATCAGCAATAATGCTGTAGTGACAATGACAGGCACGATCTATGTCGATGGCACCGTTGAAATAAGCAACAATGCCAGTATCATAGGCCCCGGGATTGTTTGTGCTGAGGGAACTATGTACATACAGAATAACAGCGCATCCGACGCACTTCCCCTCTTTATGTCGCTGAGCAATATCGTGTGCAAGAACAACTGTGTCATCGATGCGGCGCTCTATGCGCCCAACGGTCAAATCGTGCTGGAGAATAACGCCAGCGTGTACGGCTCTGCCGTGGCTAACTCGATATCTACCAACAACAACTTCGATATCACACATGCCCCTGAGCTATTTGGTGACGATGAGCTACCACCATGCGGGTGTCCCTGAAGAGACAAAGCCTATCCAGCAAGACAACCGTACACAAGATCATATAAGGGTAGGCTGCCCGATATCGGGCAGCCTACCCTTAACTTCCTACATCACGACTTCCGCTCTTCGTTTAGAGGTCGGCTACCTGTGATATACCGCGTAAACGCCACAGGTTGAGCAAATGTGGAGTACTCAGTATTTCAATAATGAGAAGAATGAATGGCACAAAAACGCATGGCTACATTAGCACCATCGTCGCGGATGAAACCCTTTAAAAAAACCTGCCAAGGAGGAACCCTACGGAAGTCAGGAGCCCGGTTGCCATGTAGATCATGGGAGTCATCCCATTAGCTGGAGCCAGTGCCTTGGAATCATCGTAGTTATTTATCGCAATCCTTGCCGCCTTTATTGCAAGAGGCAGCGCCAGAAGTCCCAGCAGAACATACAGCGGAATTCCCTGATGGATAACCATAAGCGCTGTACAGACAAAGGCAGCAACCAATAGTATAAAATATCCCTTCGCCGCCCACTCTTTTCCGATAAGCACTACTACATGGTTCTTGCCGACCGCTTTGTCAGCAGCATAATCAGGTATCTCATTTACCCATAGCACCGCCGCAATAATAATCCCAAGGGGAATAGATGCGATGATCGGCACCCATGAAAATACCTGAGTTTGAATCCAGTAGGCCCCCAGGGTCACCAGGACGCCACAATTCAGCCCCACAACTACCTCTGCCGGCCATCGATACCCCAGCTTAAGTGGCGGAGCAGTATAGAAAAAGCCACTGAAGAAACCGATAACCCCCAATATGAGAATCACGGGACCGCTCGCCCACGTAGCCCAGACAAAATAGATTCCAATAGCTGCCGCTATGGCAAAACATGCTATTCCCGCCACTAAAACTCGTGGCGGGGCGATAAGCCCTTCCTGAATCATACGGCTACCACCGGTGAACGGAGCGACATATTCGACGTTGATGTCATCAGTGGGACGGTCAAAGTAGTCATTCACCAGGTTCGTGCCTCCATTTATTAACATCGCGCCCAAAACCACTAGAACAAAATGGCCCCAGTGAAAAGCTCCCCCTATTGTCGACCACGCGATTGCGCTTCCCAGGATAGCAGGGATAATTACTGCAACAAAAAACGGTGCCCTCATAGTGGCAATCCAGAACTTAATCCAACTGCCCATGTCTACACCCTTTCTCACAAGTATTCTAAATCCGTAATTCTATGAATAGGTCTCGATGACTTTGAACATTCACCAACCACCATCCCAATCCACAAAGCAAGTGCCTGCAAATTCAAACCGAATCAAACTCTGGACAGGCAACAGGAAGTTCATTAAGTACCTAGTGCGAGCACTGTTACCTCTCAAGGTCTATGTAAACCTGACACTGAGTATCGATAGCATGATGAATACAATAATGAGAACAACGGTGAACCGAAACAGTGTTTTCTCAACGCCACGCCTGGTTTTGAACGTGGATTCGCCGCCACCTCCAAAGATGCCACCAAGCCCTCCTCCACTCGCCTGTGCCAGGATGATACCAATGACCATCACAGCAATAATGATCTGTGCCACGTGTAGCAATGTCTCACTCATTGTATTGTACCACCCTCTGGCCCTCTCCAAGTTTATTCTTGAGCAACTCATTCACTATCTGGGGATTAGCCTGCCCCTTGGTTGCCCTCATCACCTGTCCTACCAGAAACGTCAGGGCTTTCTCCGTCCCCTGTTCAAAATCAGCTACCGCTTGCGGATTCTCTGCCACCACTCGCTCCACAATCTCCTCCAGCTTGGACGTATCGCTGACCTGCGCCAAACCCTTTTCCTTTACGATTTCAGATGCCAGCTTCCCACCGTGAAACATCTCCTCGAAGACGGTTTTCGCCATCTTGATACTGAGCGTCCCCTTCTCCATCAGGTCAAACATCTCCACCAGATGCCTCGGTTGTATCTTCGCATCGCTTATCTCAATGTCTTCAGCATTGAGCAGTCTGGTGAACTCTCCCAACATCCAATTAGCAACCGCTTTCGCATTCTTACGTACATCGGTACTCACCGGAAGTAGTTCGAGACAATTTTCAAAGAAATCAGCCTGTGCCCTGGAACTGGTTAGCAGATTGGCATCGTAGCGAGATAGCCCATATTGAGTCATAAATCTATCAAACCGTGCATCGGGTAGTTCCGGAAGACGTGACCGTATCCCTTCAACCAGTTCCCGACTCACAACCAGTGGCGGTAGATCAGGTTCAGGGAAATAGCGATAGTCATGAGCATACTCCTTGCTCCTCTGGGATACAGTAATCCCCTCGTCCTCGACCCAACCCCTGGTTTCCTGCACTACTTGTCCGCCCTCCCCAAGCACCTCGCGCTGTCGCTCCACCTCATACTCAAGTGCCCGGTAGACAGCCTTAAAGCTGTTCATGTTTTTGACTTCGACCTTAGCAAGGTACTCACTGCTGCCCTCGGGCCGGATACTTATGTTAGCATCGCAGCGAAAGCTCCCCTCCTCCATATTCCCCGTTGACACTCCGAGGTATTGAAGAATGCTATGCAGCTTCATCAAGTACTGCCTCGCCTCCTCTGGCGAACGCATATCAGGTTCACTTACGATCTCCATCAGGGGCACTCCGGCGCGGTTGACATCGACCAGACTATAGGTCTCTCCGGTAGGATCGATGCGGTGCCAGAGCTTGGCCACATCCTCCTCCTGATGCACCCTGGTAATGCCGATACGCCTTGTTTCACCACCTGCCTCGATAATGAGCCACCCATCATGGGAGAGTGGATTATCGTACTGAGATATCTGATAGCCTTTCATCAAATCAGGGTAGGGATAGTTCTTGCGGTCGAACCTGGTATGCTCCGATATCTCGCAGTTGAGCGCCAAGGCAGTCATAATTGCATACTCAATCGCCAGGCGATTGATAGTAGGTAGCACCCCGGGCATACCAAGGCAAACAGGACAGACATGAGAATTGGGAGGAGCGCTTGCATAATCAGCACTACAACCACAGAACATCTTGCTCTTGGTCAAAAGCTGAGAATGCACCTCCAGCCCAATAATAGTCTCATATTCCATTTGCTACTACCTACCAGCGTAACATAGCTAGTATATCAGCGTTTATAGCTATAAGCAAGGGTAATGACGTAACGGAAGCCATCACTTGACAAGACCACGATGGCTCGCTATTGTTACAATGCCATTTCGGGTAGGATTGCCCTGCCAAACGCCTTCTAAGTACCTATCATGCGAGGAGGTTCGGAATGCCACTACAGTCACCTAACCAGGACCTCGAAAACGAAAGACTGGCCATCAAGTATCGGCCGCTTCTGGTGCTTTACCCTGAAATCGGAGATGGCAGCCAGCGCCGGGAGCACCATCACCCGGACTACGGATTCAATCAACCGCCGCTGGATCAGGACTACCACCCCAGAGACATTCGCTTTGTTCTCGATCACGCTCGTCTCCCCGGTAAAAAAGAAAGACCGTCGCGGGATCATCTGCTGGACATGATGAGCGAGAACCGCGTCTCGCACATCGACATCATCGACAGCGGAGGCCCCAAGGAGATCGACAAGTTCTGGCTCGTCTACGCAGGAATTCACAACAAGGACGGTAATCCTGAATACCAAAAGAGTGCCTATGTTCGGATAGTCAGAGGTTCCGAGCGATTCGAAGACTACCTGTCAATTCAGTACTGGTTCGCCTATTTCTTCGACGATTGGGCAAACGTCCATGAGATGGACTGGGAGATGGCCTCAGTCATACTAAAGAAAACAGATTCGGCTGAGGAGCCGATAGCCTGCGTTTTTAATGCTCACATCGGGGGATTTCGCAAGCCCTGGAAGGATGTGCACAAAGCCGACGATGCTGGAAAAAAGAATCCTGATGGCTCACACCCGATAGCTTATGTAGCAAATGGCTCACACGCAACGTACTTCTCAGACTATCCACCGGCATTCAGTGTAGCTGCTCCCTACCTCGGGCCTACATTACAACAGGTGATTCGCATAACCAACATAAGTAAAGCCCATATGGACTATGTTCCTTCGTTCGAAAACGGTGTAACATGCTTCCCTGAGGTAAAAATGATTCCCCGACCAGACGAATCTGGCCGCTGGGACGGAGACTGGAGATGGTTGAACTTTCGGGGTAAGTGGGGCTCACCGAAACAGTTATCCTTAATGGAGACTATCATCGCTCGAATCCCCGGACTCCGTAAAATCCACCCTCTTTTCCAAAGACCATTGCGAGAGGCAGGGCCAACGGGACCAAATGCCAAGGGCTTATGCTGGGAAAACACATTTGCCTGGATTAATCTGGAATGCTTCGATGCTCCGACAACATGTTGCTGGATCGGACAACTGGGTGGTGCCGATATCAACGAACTCTGAGATAAGCCTCAGACTACAGCCTTTATGCTGTGTCCCAAAAATCAATCCTACCGGGGAAATGAACAAATTGCCCGGAGTAGATGACACCGGCTAACCTGGATAAAAAAGCAAGAAGGAGTCGAAAATGAACGGTATGTTCTGGGAGTTCCGCCAGCAACAGGATATTTCCAATGCTCAAAGCTCTGCACGGCGAGCTGCAGACCACGCTCGTGAAGCGAAGCAAGCAGCCGAAACGGTTCAGTTCCTGGAACAAAAGGTCGATAAACTTGCCTTGATCTGCAGGGCAATGTGGGAGCTTCTTGGTGAGAGCAACAACGTCTCCGAAGAAATCCTGTTTGAGAAGATAAAGGAAATCGACCTGCGTGACGGGCAACTTGACGGCAAAATGACGGTTACGCCCAAAAAATGTCCTCGTTGTAGTAGAGTGATGTCCCGCAGACACAACCGCTGTTTGTATTGTGGCACCGAGGAGCGCCCAGACACACCGTTTGAGCTGCTCTGAAAAAGACGGTGGCCACTACATCAGACTGCGTGGTTTGGCTTAATCCCATGAACCTTTACGCTCATAACCAAACCTGCAACCTCTCTCAGTTCTTCAGGCGATACGTCCGGGCCTTCCATAATCACCACTGCAGCCGGATCATTTATCATAAATTCAACAGGGAAAGTGGTTTCATCGATTATTCGCACATCCTGGAACCCGGCATCCTTGACAGCTCCGATGTATGCATCCCTCATTATTGCCCCGGCAAGGCACCCAACATATGCCTCAACAGAGTTTTTTATAAAATCGGGGAGCTCTTTTAACAAAACTATATCAGAGATCGCTAACCGTCCACCCGGTTTGAGCACTCGGAACGCTTCTGAAAAAGCCCTTGCCTTGTCAGGAACGAGATTGATAACACAGTTTGAGAGGAGCACATCAGCCAGGTTATCAGCTACGGGTAGATTCTCAATCTCTCCCAGCCTGAACTCTACATTATCATAGCCGTTCTTTTTAGCATTATAGCGCGCCTTTTCGATCATCTCCGGCGTCATATCCACACCGATGACCCTTCCTTGCTCACCAACCTTGTGAGCAGCAAGAAAACAATCGAACCCTGCACCTGAACCGAGATCGATTACAACGTCACCTTCTCGTAGAGAAGCAAGCGCAACCGGATTCCCGCAGCCAAGGCCGAGATTCGACCCTTCGGGAACCGATTCCAGTTCTTCGTTAGTATATCCAATGTTCCTGCTAATGTCCTGTTCTAAACCAGGACTACCGCAACATGAGCTCGTGGGGGCACAGCACGTGCCAGACTGTTTCGCAATCCTGGCATATCCCTCACGCACAACCTTTCTCGTCTCTTCTTCTTTCATTTTAGTCATCCTCCCTGTCATTCTGAGCGAAGCGAAGAATCTCTGGCTGTTTATAGGGGGAGATTCTTCATCCTTCGTGGTGCTTAAATAATCGGCATGATAGCTTATTAGAAAATATCCTTCATTACTGGCGCCAGCTTATCTCTTACCATCTCGGTAAGCTCCTCGACCCTGATTAACGAGATGCAGCATAGTTTACCGCCCTGCTCCATACCCACGACAACCAGTTTGTCTCCAGCTTTAATGCCCGCCCTGTCTCTCACTTCCTTGGGAAGCACCATCTGCCCCCTCTCATCTATACCTACTACCGCTTCGACACTACAGCACCCACATTCCTCTTCAGCCGACACACTACAAGCCGCACTCTGGCGTTCCACAACCAAACTACAGCCCTCCCTCTAGCATTCTCTGATTTTCAAGTTTACTCTGATTGTTCAGAATATCACAAAATCATCGTTATGTCAAAATATACCTTTTGCGTTTGTAATGTCTGCAACAAGAACCACGGTGGACAACTACTATCGCTAAGACCTATCCCTGGATTGTTCATGCAGTCTATGGTATAGTCCTATTACACAGAGAACATCCAAATAGCACGAGAGCTACCTGAGACACGCCAATGGTGTAACCATGGATATGGCATCTGCCCGAAACAGGCTAATCCAGCAACTAGCCTACAGAATCAGGGATTGCAGAGTGCTCGAAGCAATGGGACGAATCCCGCGTGAGTTGTTTGTGCCCCCTGCCTCACAGCATCTAGCATACGAAGATATACCCCTGAGTATCGACATGGGACAAACTATATCCCAGCCCTTCATCGTTGCTCTGATGACCGAGGCATTGGAACTCACGGGTAACGAGAAGGTTCTAGAGGTTGGTACTGGTAGTGGTTATCAGACATCAATCCTCTGCGAGCTTGCGCAATGGGTGGTTTCAGTGGAACGCCATCAGTCGCTTGTCGTCGGTGCCAAGAGTACTCTTTCCCAACTGGGTTACAAGAACGTCGATATATACCTCGCTGAAGATACCATAGGTTGGCCCAAGGCCGCACCATATGATGCCATAATAGTAACCGCCGGTGCTCCCAATGTCCCCCAGGAACTACTGGATCAACTGCGAGTCGGAGGACGACTGCTAATCCCTGTTGGCTCACCATTTGAACAGGAGTTGATAAAGATAATCAAACGCAAAGACGGTCTCACCAGTATTAATCTCGGTCCGTGCCGCTTCGTCCTGCTCATCGGAGAAAGCGCCTGGAGTGACGATTAATCGAAGCTATAGGGCTTACATAATGTTATCTAAAGTGGTACAATGGATACGTGTAGTTCATGACCAGGAGACAGATACTTCGCTTTGACTATAACGTCGATTATCCTCGCTGGTGGACGCAGCTCCCGTCTGGGGGTAGAGAAACACACGCAGGTGATTGCGGGAAAGACCCTGATCGAGCGAATCATCGATCACCTGAGGTTACTGTCTCCCAATATACTCATAGTAATCTCACAGAGGCAATCCGAATCATCATTTTCCGCATATACCGAAGCAAAAACAGTGGTCGACCTCTATCCCAGCAAGAGTTCTCTCGTGGGCATCTACACCGGTATGAAGCATTCTACAACCTTTCATAATCTGGTAGTAGCCTGTGACATGCCCTTTCTCAATATCGACTTGTTGCATTACATGGTTGACCTGTCCTCCAACTTCGATGTGGTTATACCCAGGGTAAACAATTACACTGAGCCCCTTCATGCGATTTACTCCAAGAACTGCCTGCTCCCAATAGAAACGCTGCTCGAAGAGAACAATGTCAAGGTCACAGGATTTTTCGACTCAGTGCGGGTTAGATACGTGGAAAAAGAGGAGCTGGACAGGTTCGATCCCGCTCATTTGAGCTTTTTTAATATAAACACGCAATCCGATTTAGAGAAGGCTGAAACTCTAGCATTACAAGGAATCTCTTAGCGCAACGCGATACCTTTCAAGGTGGAGACAGTAGAGGCAAGCTAGAACAGAAAGCAATAGAAATGAGCCGATGGTTTAAAATTGGATTGGCAGCAGCAATAACCATACCTTTGGCTATCCTGGGAATATCAAGTTATCTTGCCTATTCAATGACGAGGGTCGTGCGTGTAGCAATCGATGATAACCCCACCAACCAGGGCTTGAACTGCGAAGATGTATCGTTCCCTGCAGCGATCGATGGGCTAATGATTCAAGCCTGGTATATTATGGCCAAAGACAGCAACCGCTGCATCATCATGACACACGGCGCAGAGCAACATCGGGCTGATCCCCATATTAAGATGCTGGAAATCGCTAGGGGATTAGTCGAACATGGCTACAGCATCTTAATGCTTGACCTGCGTGGGCATGGGAAATCCGAAGGGAAAACAATGTCGGGAGGATACTACGAGAGAAGAGACATCAGAGGCGCTATCGCCTATATCAAAGGACGAGGTATCCTACCCCAACACATCGGAGCCTTAGGCTTCTCAATAGGTGCAGTTGCTTCTCTACTGGCGGCAGCCGATGACGAAGACCTGGCAGCAGTGGTAACTGATAGCTGCTGCGCTGATATGAAGGCCTTAATAGAAAATAGGATAGCAAAACAAAATCACCTGCCCCAGTTCATCATCCCCATTACACTAAGTATTGCCCGAAAAGCGTATGGTATCGACTTTAATGACGTCAGACCGCTCTCTGCAGTACACAAGATAGCTCCTCGCCCACTCTTTTTCATTCATGGTGAATTCGATGAGACAGTTCCCGTAGAACATGCACTCAGATTATACCACTCCAGCAATAATCCAAATAACAGGCTCTGGATAGTGCCTGAGGCAGGGCACGTAGGCTCTTATGAAGCCCAACCGGAGGAATATATCACCAAGGTCGCCAATTTCTTTGATGAAGCGTTGAAATAATCAGTCACTTGGTTATACCAAGGAAGGAATAGTTATGATCTCTGTTGAAGATGCACTGGGGAGAATCCTGAGCAACGTTAGTATGCTGGAAAAAGAGGATGAGTTACTTCTGGACGGCTTGGGAAGAGTCCTTGCAGAGGATGTGTACTCCACAATAAACATCCCTCAGTTGGATAATTCGGCCATGGATGGTTTCGCCGTGCAGGCTCGCAGCACCATAGGCGCTACCAGTTCTTCACCCAGAATCCTGAGCGTGATAGGTGAGGTGGCTGCAGGATATTTAACCAAAGAGGAAGTTACAGACGGCACTGCCATCCGCATTATGACAGGCGCACCTATACCCAAAGGCGCTGATACCGTTGTGCAATTTGAGGACACAGACGAGAATATCCGCAAAGAAGGCAATCAACCCCTTACAGAAATTGGAATACTACGAGAGGTTGAAGAGGGGCTCAATATCAGGGGAATGGGGGAAGACATCTCCAGTGGTAGTCTGGTTCTGAGTAAAGGAACCCTGCTTCGTCCTCAAGAGATAGGAGTACTCGCTTCTTTAGGGAGAGAGGTTATTCCTGTTATTCGACGACCTCTTGTCGCAATCCTGGCTACGGGAGACGAGCTTGTAAACGTCGGCGAACCATTACCACAGGGCAAGATCTATAACAGTAACTCATACAGCATCGCCGCACAGGTTATTCGTTATGGCGGTATCCCCAAGATACTGGATATCGCACGTGATAACGTACAAGACCTGGAGAACACTATAAAGCAAGCCCGGGATGCTGACCTGCTAATAACCTCCGCGGGAGTATCCGTAGGAGACTACGATGTGGTCAAGGATGTCCTGGAGAGTCAGGGTGAGATAACATTCTGGACAGTACGCATGAAGCCCGGTAAGCCACTGGCGTTTGGAATCCTCAAGTTGGGTAAAAAAAGCATTCCCCATCTCGGACTTCCTGGCAATCCCGTGAGTTCAATGATCACTTTCGAACAATTCGCTCGTCCTGCTATCCTCAAAATGCTGGGATTGCAGAATCTCAGCAAGCCCACAATCTATGCCAAGAGTGAAAGCCGTGTCGTTAATACTGACGGGCGCCGTATTTATGCCAGGGTGAGGGTGACTAACCGAAACGGCCAATATTTCGCCAGCACAACAGGTCCCCAGGGCTCGGGAATTCTTACCTCCATGTCGCAAGCTAACGGCCTCATGATCGTCCCCGAGGACGCACATTCGGTTGAAGTTGGTGATGCTGCTCTGGTACAAATGCTCGACTGGAACGAAAACATGTAGTCATGGTAATCGATGGGGGAGTAGGCATGATTCCTATTATATGTATCATCGGTAAAAGGAATGCAGGAAAAACATATACCATGACCAAACTGGTCGTTGAACTTAAGAAACGTGGCTATCGCGTGGCAACGGTGAAACACAGCGCACATGATTTCAACATGGACCAGGAAGGAAAAGACTCCTGGCAGTATACTCAGGCAGGAAGTGATGTTACAGTAATCAGCTCTCCACACGGGTTTGCTCTGATCAAGAAAATCGAGCATGATGCTACTCTATCGGAGCTATCCCGATCAATCGGCTCCGACGTCGATATCATACTTGCCGAAGGATTCAAGCAAGAAAAAGCACCCAAAATAGAAGTCCATCGCAAGGAACAGGGGTCAGACCTGATAAGCAGGAGTGAGGAGCGTTTAGCAATTGTCACAGATGAAAAACTAGGGCTACAACAGCTCGAGACACCTCAATACACACCTGATGATATATCAGGGCTGGTTGACCTCATCGAAGAGAACTACTATCTCAAAAAAGAGAAAGAGGATGACATCTTTCTCTTCATCAATGGGGAGCACGTTGTCCTCAACCAGTTTGTTCGCACTCTGTTCATCAACACCCTATCGGGCATGATTGCATCGTTAAAGAGAATTCCAACACTGGTAACTAGCATCGATATCTCAATCAGAAAGAAAGGCGAACAATGATTTTTGAAGCATCTAATTTCGTCTTCCAGCCACCAAGAGAAATCGCATTCGCTCGCCGCATTCTGATAAAACCCAGTGCACGCTGTGCTCAGCCATATCCATTTACAACCAGCTCGGAGACCATGATGGCGATTATTTCAGGCATCAGGCAAATAAGTCCTGCTGACATCCTGATACTGGAGAGAAGCTCAGTCGATGAATCACAGCATAAAATCTACAAGGAGCTCGGATATAATTTTCCCAACACCATACTGCTTGATGTCAACGAGTGCGTACCTGTAGCAGTAGAAAATCCGCTCTCCAAGCCCTTTGCTCTATCCACGTTCTGGTTACCCAATGTCATATTATCCTGTGACTTCCTGATAACTATAGCCCCCTACAGGATAGTGGCAAATAAAGGTGACTTCAGCATTAAAAACCTCCTGGGTTTGCTGCCAGCCTCCAAGTACCAGCGCGAGATAAAGGCTATACGCGAATCGGGGCAACATCCTAATATAGACAACTTCGTCGCCGACCTCTATTTCACTCTACCCTTCGATCTCGGAATAATAGATGCTCGCAAGAAGTTAACAAGTGCTGGTGATCCGTTCCACGGAGATATCGAGGACTGTGGCAAGATATTCGTCGGCACACCCTATGAAGTCGATAACGAAGCATCTATGGCTGCAGGAGTAAAGACAAACTACCTTCGACTCATCAAAGAAGCCGATGATGAGCAGAGAAAACCACCCAGCTTCTATGACAACTAACGTTCATCATAATTGGGTATGGCCTAAAACCGCACCCGAAAGTGCGAAAAACGACCGCTATACTCTAACCACTCCACATCCACACTCTCCACTGTAGCCCGTGGAGGGCCATCATAAAGGTACCCAAGCAGCTCGTCGAGCTTTTCTTTCTCGCCTTCCGCATAGACCTCAACCGTTTTGCCACCCGACAGATTCCTCACATAGCCTGCTAATCCCAGGTCTCTAGCATGTCTCTCAACAAAATCGCGAAAAAAGACACCCTGAACCCGGCCATGTACTGTAGCCAAAATGGCTGAAAGCTCCGACATTAGCTTATCCTGTACCCAAGGCATAATTGACAAGTTATAAGCAACGTCAGTCAATATCCCCTGTGCCCACTTGCAAGACCTGAAGAATCCTGGCAAAGGAGCGTGAATCGATACGATCGAGGCGGTGTAACCCATGATTCTGGGCAGTTTTCACCGCCTCAGTGAACTCTTCACCAGAAACTGGACGCGCCAGCTCAGGAACATCGAATGCCCTGTAGCAAGGGTGATACTGCGCCATTACATTGAGATAGGTATCGATGGATATCTCCTGACTGAGAAAACGACAGATTCCAGCAGTGCCCGCCAGGTTATTGGGCAAAACAAGGTGGCGTACCAATAGACCATGGACAGCAATACCACGATCATCTACCCGCAAGTCACCTGCCTGGCGATGCATCTCCTTTACTGCTGCTTTGTTTATTTCGGGGTAATCACTCACTCCTGAGAAACACCAAGCATTTTGCGCATCAGCATACTTCATGTCCGGCATGTAGATATCGATCACACCATCAAGAAGCTTAAGCGTCTCTACAGAATCATAACCTCCACTATTATACACAAGAGGAACAGACAGCCCTCCATGTATTGCGATCTCCAGCGCCTCAAGAATTTGCGGTACAACGTGAGTCGGGCTCACAAAATTGATATTATGGCAGCCTCTCTGCTCCAGAGAGAGCATCATTGCTGCTAATTCCCCACTTTCCACCACCTGCCCCTCCCCAAGCTGGCTTATAGAGTAGTTCTGGCAAAAGCAACACTCAAGATTACAATTGGTGAAGAATATCGTCCCCGAACCACCACGTCCTACCAGAGGCGCCTCCTCGCCAAAATGCGGAGCGTAGCTCGACACCAACGCCTGCCTCCCGGTGCGACATTTTCCCACAGCCCCCTCTAAACGGTTGATACCACAATGGCGGGGACAGAGATGGCAATTCTCCAGTAGCACCAGAGCCTGCTCCACCCGCTCACCCAGCTTGCCCTCGTCAGATAGCTTTCGATAGGCTGCCAACGTTTTACTCTTCCTCGCTAGTTTTTTCTTCTATCGCCTTTTCTTTTCTCTCCTTCTTCACAACTTCGACATTGCTCGGTGTCGATAACATCTCAGCAACTGATGGCTTTTTAGCCCCTTTCTTGGGCTTCTTTGTTTCTCGATGTCGATAATCTCTTCTGCCCATGTTCTCCCCCTGAACATATGTATATGTGCTCCAATTGAGCCAGAGTTTATCAAAAGAAAAGAAGTGTGTAAAGCAACATTATTACGAAAATCGATGGTGGATGCAAGCTTTTTAGTCCGGGCTGTTATTACTCTGGCGAGACTCCAACCATTTCTGCTTCTGTTCAGCCCTCACCACAGCGTTCGTAGGCTGGTAGCGACTGAGAAAAGATTCCTTGAAACTGACAAACGTACCATCGAGGATAGACTGTCGTATCTGCTCCATCAATCTCGTAATAAACCTCAGGTTATGGACAGTAGCCAGATGATAGGCCAGAAGTTCCTCGCTCTTAAACAGGTGATGCAGGTACGCGGCAGAAAAATTGCGACATGTATAACAATCGCAATCGGTATCAATTGGCATCGCATCCAGTTTAAAACGAGCGTTTCCTACACTGTAGCGGCGGGTACTGGTAAACAAAGCGCCGTTCCGAGCCAGTCTCGTAGGTAAGGCACTGTCAAACATATCCACACCACGAGCGACACATTCCACAAGGTCTTCCGGCGATCCCACGCCCATCAAGTAGCGTGGCTTATTCCCGGGGAGCATGGGCATTATGTCATCTAGCATGGAGTGCATCAGGGCCTTCGGCTCACCCAGACTCAGGCCACCTATCGCGTAACCGGGGAAATCCAGTGAAGTTATGAATGTTGCAGATTGTCGCCGAAGCTCAGCATAGGTACCACCATGTACAATGCCGAAAAGAGCCTGCCCCTCACGACTGTGTACTCGCCGGCATCTCTCAGCCCAGACGTGGCTGCGCTCCATGGCCTGACGGATATTCTGAAAGTTCTCGACGTAGGGAGGACACTCGTCGAATACCATGATAATATCTGCACCAAGCTCTTCCTGAATTTTGGTGGTATACTCAGGAGTAAGAAAATGCTCGCTGCCATCGATATGAGAACGGAAAAGAACGCCTTCATCGTTGATACGACTGAGGTGCCCGAGACTGAACACCTGAAATCCACCGCTATCAGTAAGAATCGGCCCATGCCAGGACATGAATTTGTGCAATCCACCCAACTTGCTGATTACCTCTATCCCGGGCCTGAGATAGAGATGATAGGTGTTGGCCAGAACCATTCCCACACCCAACGATTCGAGATCGTGCGGGGTCATAGCCTTGACCGTCCCCTGGCTTCCCACAGGCATGAACGTCGGCGTCAATATCGAACCATGAGACGTGGTCAGTATGCCAGCACGAGCTCCTGTATCAGGGCATGTCTTTTCCAGACTAAATAGTTGGTTCATTTCAAATAAACTCTCGCAGCCAGATTGCAGCAGTCAGTACACTGGAACTAAATCCAGAAATTTACACAGAGTACCGTGAACATCACGCCAAGGTAAGGAAAGGCAGAGAGTTTATACACCCTCCAGGCATCCCGTGAAGCATTACTCCTGAGAAGACTGTAGCTGGCATAGACCATGACTAATCCCAATATATTGGCAACTCCAAAATATAACCAGCCAAAGTTACCAACTGCCCACAGAACAATAGAAGCAGCATAGAGCAAAATAGAGAGAACCATAAGCACCTTTATCGCATCCCGGGTTTCCCACGTGACCGGGAAGTACGCAATCCCGGCCTGCAAATAATCCTCGCGGTTAGCCACCATAACGCTCCACACATGCAACGGGATCCAAACAGCGATAAGGATGCAGAGAAAGAGGATAGTCAGGTCTAATTTGCCCTGAGTGACACCAACGTACCCGATGAGTACCGGGGCACATCCAGCAATTCCACCCTGAATGACACACATCACCCGCTTGCGAAATATCGACGCAGCGACTGTACCGGTGAGCCCGAATACAAAACACAGTGGATGCAAGAACCAGGCTATAATAAGAGCTATAACTATGAGGAATAAGCTCCATACCAACGCCCTCCTGGCTGGAACTATCCTTTGTGCCGGCAATGCCCGCAGATGTGTCCTTGTCATTCGGACATCGACACCTCGATCAAGGTAATTGGTTAAACCATTAGCTCCCGCGCTTCCTATCGCAATCGCCGCCAGTGCATGTAACAGCACGACCCAAGATACACTACCCTGCCCCGCAATTATCGCGGCACAAACCCCGATGAATGCAAGAAGAACGGTCTCGCGAGGCTTGAGTACAGTAATATAATCGATAATCCCCTTTTTGTCAGGGAGTTCGCCTAACTCATGAGCTAGCATACCTGGAGTTGTTTCAGTAACCTGTCTCACGCCTGGTATTCCCCTCAAGTCTTTTTCCGTATGCTCTTATAATATCATGTCTACGTAAAACTCCCAATAGTCTGGTGCGCTCATCGCTATCAACCACAGGGATACGTCCAACATCTTTGGCACCAAGCTTGAGTAATACGTTATATAAAGATTGCTCGGGGTAGGCGACAATTATCGATCTAGTGGCGATATCCTTCACTTTGAGATCAGTGGCATCTCCAGTGATATTAGCCTCAACGTCAGCCAGAGTCACTACCCCGGTGAGACAGTTGTCTTTGTCAACAACAGGGAAACCATGATGCCCGCTCCTGGTAAATTTGGACACCAACTCCTTAACCGACATATCCAGTGAAACAGTAGGGAAGTTTTTAGTCATCGCCTCACCAACAGTGATAGACCTCATCAAATCCACATCTTCATAGCGGTCGAGGTCGATTCCAGACCTGCGCATTTTGGTCGTATAGATGGTCTCATGATTAAGTCCCCGGGCAACTAGAGTGCTGATAACCACCGCCAGCATTATGGGTAAAATAATAGTATAATTCCTGGTCATTTCGAATATGATGATGATCGCCGTAATCGGAGCTCGCGCCGCCCCGGCAAATACCGCCGCCATGCCCACCAAAGCGTAAGCGCCCGAAGGAGCTGTGACGGCGGGAAAGGTTCGATGAGCTATATCACCAAAGGCACCCCCAAACATCGCCCCCATAAAAAGCGATGGCGCAAACACTCCCCCACTACCACCACTACCGATTGTAATTGACGTAGCGAGTATCTTCAGTACCCCCATGATAAGTAGAGCATTGAGGGCTATGTTACCAAGAAGAGCCTTCTCCACCCCTCCGTAGCCGACACCGAAGAGGTCAAGGCTATAGAGGCCAATAAGACCAATGATAAATCCGCCGAAGACAGGTTTCAGGTAAGGAGGGAACTTCCAGGTATCGAATAGATCCTCCGACTTATACAGAACGTAAATAAAAATAACAGCAATAATACCGGCGGCAATTCCCAGAACAACATACAACGGTATCTCCCAGGCGCTCACCATTTCATACACAGGCACAATGAATGACTTTTCATCTCCCAGGAAAGCGTGAGCTACGACATCAGCCACAACGGAGCTGATAACAACAAATGCAAAGCTGCGGGAGATAAATCTACCGAGTATCACCTCGAGGGCGAAGAATACACCGGCAATAGGAGCATTGAACGTGGCCGATATACCCCCCGCTGCTC